>CALXRV010000059.1 GCA_944390945.1 uncultured Clostridia bacterium | reverse complement strand
CGCAGAAAGCCAATATAGACTTCTACATGGTTCTCCACTGCTTCCGAATCATAACCCCATACTTTGGTCAGAATGGTTTCCTTGGCAAGATTTCGTCCGCCTGCCTGGAGCAGAAATCGCATGATATCAAATTCTTTTGCTGATAAGCGAACGCGTTCTTTCCCGCAGACAAGTGTGGCGGAGGAAAGGTCCAGCGCAGTATTGCCCAACGCGATCTCATCCACCTGCGTTCCCTGGCGGCGCAGCAAAGCGTGGATGCAGGCCAAAAGTTCCCTCTTATCGAACGGCTTTGTCAGATAGTAGTCGGCGCCGGCATCCAGGCCGCGGATGCGGTCGTCCAACTCGGATTTTGCCGTCAGCATCAGGATGGGTGTTCCCTGACGTCTGGCGCGCAGACGCCGGGCAACCTGATAGCCGTCTATCTTGGGCAACATAATATCCAGGATCAGCAAGTCATAGATGTTAAGCTCTGCATAGGCAAGACCGCTTTCTCCGTCATAGGCTGTCTCGGTAACAAAGCCGCGGCTCGTTAAAAGCGCTTCGATGGAATCGGCAAGCAGCTTCTCATCTTCAATAATTAGGATCTTCAACGCATACGCCCCCACTTTTTCAGTATTTAGCATAACGCAGTCAGCTGAATTTGAACTGAAAAAGAAAGGGTTTCTATGTGAACTGATCTAATCGGGGTGTCCAATAGAAGTGTACATATTATGCAGGCCCCGGCAATAGCAGATTGCCGGGGCCTTGTTGTAGCAGAAATTTCTTTGTCTGCGTATGGTTTTAGCGATGCAGCGCGGCGCTAAAGAATTCTCGCATATCCTCACCCAGCAGGCGGGCGCTTTCCTCACCTAAATAGGCCATGTGGCCGGATGGATAATCCGCCACTTTGACCCTGCTCTGGTCCAGGCTGGAATGTGTGGCCAGATAATGCGCATTGCCAGCTGTAGTGCACAGATCGTAAAGCCCGCTGGCGAAGAATACGCGCATCTGCGGGTTGCGTCGCATAGCGGCAGCAAGCGAAGCGGTAGGGGATTGATCGATCTTTCTGTCCCAACTTTTGTTTACGGTCTGCGATAGTCCATAACTGCTGCGGTCAAAGGTGATCCCGAGCTCTTTTTTCAGCAGACTGATCCCCGCATGGAAAGCCGGCGTATATTGCCCCATCGCCGGATCGTCTGCAATGACATCGAATTCCGGAATTGTCTTGTCTTCCGGCCAGGTGTAACGGCCATCATAAAAGCCGACGATTTTACCCTCTTCTTCCAGCAGCAGGTGCATGAATTCACGCATATCAATGCGCAGGCGGTGATCACGGACATATTTTTCTTTCATGCCGGTGAAATAGCAGATTCGTTCGATGATTTTTTGCCGCTCTGCTCCGCATAGCGCATCACCCTGATAGAGCGCGGTCAGGTACTCGCCGGCGGCAAATGCCTCTGCCTGGCGCAGGAACTGGTCACGTGCCGGCTTGCCATTCGGCCGGTGATAATGATGCGTGGCTGCCATGGTCAGCATATTGAGCACAGATGTCTCGGCCGGAATTGGATCGAAAAAGATGCTGCCCAGCAGCATGATGCCGTTGACGGGAATCCCCAGACGTTGAGAATCGAGCGGTCCTGCGCCATTCAGTTCGCCAACGAGCAGCGCGGAACGGCAGGTACCGTAACTTTCCCCAGCCAGTAGGATTGGGCTGTTGTGGCGGCCATAACGCGTCATCCAGCTGTCGATCACGATGCCGAGCGCGCGAATATCGCCGTGCGTGGAAAAAAACATGCCCTTTTGTTCTTCGTTGAGCAGCCGGCCGAATCCGCACCCGACCGGATCGATCAGGACAAGATCACACATATCGAGCAGGCAGTTTGGATTTTCCTCCAGCGTGAACGGCGGCGTAGTGGGCAGATGTACTTCATCATCCAGCTTCAGCCGCTTGGGACCGATGATGCCCAGATGTAGCCAAAGGCAGGACGAGCCTGGCCCACCGTTGAACGCGAACAACACCGGGCGTGTGGAAGGGTCGGCGATATCATTGCGGAAATAGGAATAAGTAAACATGGAGCCGGCCGGTTTGCCGTCGCTGCCATAGATGTAATTATCTTCGCTGATCGCGGTATAAGGGATGCGTTCTCCGCGAATTGTGACTGCCCCCTGGGCCTCGAAACGACATTTTTCCAACATCTCATCCGGATACATCATAGGCGTCTTCCTTTCTGTATAAAAAATGATATGCTGTTACAACACAATTATAGCATGCTCGAAATTTACAGTCAAAACACAGTTTTCTATCATCCTGCCCGCTCCAGCTTTGTTTTCTTCCTGTTGCCACAGATTTGCCGCTTAGCCCAGAGCGCAAGGACGGAAAAATTCCTGTCCCGCTTTGTCATGGCATGGCAGTTGATCGTTGACCGAATATCGAGAATCATCTTTCTTTTTTCATCACATAGTGCTAGAATGGAAACAGGATGCCCGTCGTCTTTGGCGGGACGATCTTCCCGGGAGGTGTGGCAATGCGCGTTCGGATCATTGACCAGTATTATGGCCTGCCGCATCAGATCTATCTGCTGTTCATTGCGCGGACGATCACGGCAATGGGTGCTTTTGTATTCCCATTTCTTACTATGTTTCTCAGCAGTCGGCTGCATTATGACGAAACGCAGATTGCTTCTTACTTGTTGTTGATGGCTTTTGCCACCATACTTGGCGCGCCGCTTGGTGGCAAGCTGGCTGACCGCTTCAGTCGTAAACGGACGTATATCACGGTAATGCTGCTTTCCGATACCTGCTATCTTTTGGCCGGCTTTTTTTGTGAAAGCCTGGGCGTTGTTTATCTGATTTGGGGCGGCTCTTTCTTTATGCAGATGGGCATGCCGATCCTTTCCGCAATGATGATGGATTTGACCACACCGATGAACCGGCAGGAGAGTTTTTCTCTTGTTTATCTTGGCTTTAATCTGGGTTATGCGTTTGGACCGCTGATCGCTGGCTTGTTGTTTGAAGACCACACGCGGTGGATCTTCTGGGGCCAGGCATTGCTCAATCTGACCGCAGTATCTTTGATCGCCTTTTTGGTACACGATACACGGCCGGATCGCGCTGCGGCGGCAGAGATTGCCGCGGATGCCAGCCGCCACCGGGAACGTGCGGAAAATGCTTCGCTGCTGCGGCTGCTGATCCGCAATCCGTTGGTTCTTTTTGCCGCAGCCAGCGCCTCCCTCTATGCGCTTTCCTATTCTCAGCTTTCCTATATCCTGCCGTTGCAGATGGAGGAGCTGTTCGGTATTGCCTCCGGCTCGAAATACTTCGGCGCGATTTGGTCGCTAAACGGCGCGATGGTATTCATTGCCACGCCAGTTCTTGTTTTGATCAGCAAGCATCGTCCACCGCTCTTTAACCTGGCGATGGCAGGCATTTTTTACTGTCTTGGTTTTGGTTTGTATTCGTGGTGCAAGTCCTTGTTGCCAATGTATTTGCTGGTGGTAGTCTGGTCCTGCGGTGAGGTGACTGCGGCGACAAATACCGGTGTGCTGATTGCAAATTACGCGCCGATCAGCCATCGGGCGCGCTATCAGTCGATCTACGATATGATTCAGGGCGCGGGCCGTGCTTTTGGTCCATTGTTGATGAGTCCGTTCCTCGCCCGTTTCAGCTATGCCACTTCCTGGCGGCTAATCAGCCTGTTGTGTCTGACTGGCGCCAGCCTGTTTTTCCTGCTGCTGCGCTGGGAGAGCCGGCGACAGGGACGCCCGCTTCGGCGCGCTGTCTGACCGGATGATCTTGTTTGCTTATCTGCCATGTATAATATTTCTGATAGAAAACCCCGCCTTTCGGCGGGGGGTCTTTTAGCTTACCATCTGACTTCCTGCAGCGGTGGTTTGGCCGTACCTGGCGCCAGGCATAGCGCAATGCTGTAGCCGGGCAGCAGCGGATAGCGATAGAGGAGATAATCAGCAAAATCAGCCGGAAAGGCGGCGTCTGCCGGTTGCAGCACGGCTCGGTCTTCCGCAGTGAAGCTGGTACGGAAAGCCTGCGGCGGCAATGTCAGGCCAAGGCCGGTCGCCTTGAGGCAGCTTTCCCTGCAGGTCCAAATATCGAAAAAAAGTACCTGTTCCTTGGCTGCTGCTTGCTGCAGCAGCGCCTGCTCCTGTGGATGAAAGCAGCGTCCCGCCAGTGCACGATATTCCAGCTGGCGGTGACGTTCGATATCCACGCCGACCGGCTGCGGCGCAATGGCGAGCAGAAGATAATCGCCGGAATGGGAAAGGCTGAATTCCGGCCCTTGTGGGAGAAAAGGTTTTCCCTGCGGATCATAGCACAGACTGTCGGCAACTCCTGTGCCGAGCAGATCTTCCAGCAGCCGGCGCCTAAGTTGTGCCAGGCTTTCATTCGCATAGTTGCGACGGTCCAGCAGCCAAAGCCCGGTTTTTCCTGTCGTCTTCATCGCACAACCAACCCCGGCGCAGCATTGGCCGCGATTTTACGATAATCTGCCATTTCTGCCGCGCTTGGGGGTCCCACGCCGGGTAGCGGGTCTGGCAGGCCCAGCTTGCGATAAGTATTCAATCCCAGACGATGATAGGGCAACAATTCCAGCTGCACCGGCCTGGCCAGTGTAGCGCAGAAGCGTGCAGTAGCCGTCAGATTTTGTGCGCTGTCATTCAGCCCTGGGATCAACGGCAGACGTGCGGTCATCGTAAAGGGGAAAGGAGAAGCAGCGGCTGCAGTGATATTCTCGAGGATCAGTTGGTTATCCACCCCGGTATGGGAAAGATGCGCCGCTGCATCCATATGCTTGATATCACAGAAAACATGATCCAAATGCGGTAGTAACTGCTCGACTGCTGGATAAGGCGCATAAAAGCTGCTTTCAATCGCCGTGTGCACACCCAGTTCGCGTGCGCCTTTCAGTAGAGCGGCGGCAAATTCCGGCTGGCAAAGCGGCTCGCCGCCGGAAAGGGTAAGCCCACCGTCGGAATGGAAATAGAACACGTCATCTTTTGCGATGATCTCCAGCAGTTCCGAGACCTGCATTTCCCTGCCGTAGATGATGTTAGCATGTTGTGGGCAAAAAGTAACGCAGTTGCCGCAGAACTGGCAATCGGCAGCGCGGTGATCATCTGGCCCCATCTTTGCCGGGCATTGTGAGGCGCAAAGGCCGCAGCCGGCACACAGCGCGGTGTCATGCCCGCGCTGTGGGGCAAAGGATTGTGATTCCGGTGTGCTGCACCAGCGGCAGCGCAGTGGGCAGCCTTTGAAGAAGACAACGGTACGCAGGCCGCTGCCGTCGAAGATCGAGCTTTTTTCAATGCGAAGGATATTGCCACGCAGATCGTTTTCCATGGTTGTTCTTCCTGTTTTTGGTCTCTTTCCGGTCGTTCGTTGCCGGCGCGCGGTTACCGCGGTTTAGCCGACGCTGATGCCATGCTGCGTCGTTCTGCTGATGATCTCATCCTGCACGTCGCGGCCAAGTTCGGTGAAATAGGCGGTATATCCTGCTACACGGACGAGCAGACCGCGATAACGGTCCGGATCTTTTTGTGCCCGCAGCAGCTTCGCCTGGTCGATGACATTGAATTGCACATGGTAGACACCAAGGCTGCACATGCTCTTTAACAGGGCCATCAACTGACGCAGCCCGTTTTCATCCGCAAGCAGCGCAGGCTCTATTTTCATATTAAGCAGCGTGCCCTGTACAAAGCGGCCATGCGGGATATGCGCTACGGATTTTAGCACGGCGGACGGCCCTTCCAGATCTGTGCCGCCGCTCGGGCTGACGCCATCTGCCAGTGGCTTCCATGCATGCCGCCCGCTGGGCAGTGCGCCTACTTCAAGGCCAAATGGCGTATTGCCGGAAACCGGCAGGATGCCAGGCGTCATTTTACCGAATTTGCTGCTGTAGCTTTCAATTTCATCCGCAAGGAAGGTGAACATACGGCCGGCAATCTCATCCACGGTTTCATCATCATTGCCGTATTTCGGCGCTTTCAGGCAAAGCTGGCGAATATGTTCGCAGCCGGCAAAATCCGTAGCCAGCGCCTGCACCAGTTCCGCCATGCTGATGCGTTTTTGCTCATAGACCAGTTTGCGCACAGCAGCCATGCTGTTGATCAGGTCGGCGACGCCGATCAGGATGATGCCGTTACCGCAATTATACTTCGCGCCGCCCTGAGAATAATCAAGCGCTTTTTCAATGCAGGCAGGGAAGGTGAGCGAAAGTGCAGGAGAGACCCGTTCCAGGCAGATATCGTCGATCAGATGGCTGCCTTTGACCACAGCGGCCACCGCATAACGGATCTGCTGCTTTACTGCTTCTTCGAAAGCAGGATAGTCTTGGAAAGTGGTTGCCTCGCCAACCTCCGGCGCGATGCGCACGCCGCTTTTACGGCAAATGCCGTTGTTCAGCGCCAGCTCAATCATGCTGCCCAGGTTGATATCCGCCAGCGCGGTATACTGGCGCATCCGGCCTGCTAGGTTAGTTTCCACACAACCGCAGGGGTTCCAGTCAAAAGCCTCTTTGAGCGGTACGCCTTTGTTAAGCAACATGCGGATGCCGATATCATCGTTATGGAAGGCAGGGAACCCGGTACCAAGCCGGATCAGCTCCGCGATTTTGCGCAAGAAGCGGTTTGGGTTTGCCGCCATGCTATAACGTACGGATAGCGAGGGCTGATAAAGCTGCACGTCCATCGTTGCCTGCAAAATCAGATAAGAAAGTTCATTCACTGCGTCGCTGCCGTTTTCATCCACGCCGCCGACGCAGACATTCTGGAACATCGGATAGCCGGCGGCAAATTCTGCAGTCACGGCATCCTGGAACAGGCAGGGCTCACTGAATTTGATCCATAGGCAATCCAGCAGTTCCTGTGCTTCCTCTTCTGTGAGCCGGCCGGCTTTCAGATCTGCATCATAATAGGGAAAGAGGTATTGATCCATCCTGCCCGGATTGTAGCTGGCCGCATTTTGTTCCATAAAAATGCAGGTCTGATAGAAATAAAGCGATTGCAGCGCTTCGCGAAAACTGGCAGCGGGATGTTCCGGCACTCGTTCGCAGACGCGGGCGATCTCCTCCAGCTCTGCACGACGGCGGGGATCCTTCTCCTGTTCCGCCATCTCAAAAGCCAGCGCCGCATAGCGTTGCGCCAACAGGATCATGCCTTCGCAGACCATCAGCTCGGCGGCAAGAAAGTCATCTTTTTCCAAATCGCCGGGAACGGTCAGATCAATGCGTGCCCGCCGTTCTTCAATCTCTGCCATCAGGCCGCGCACGCCTTTGCGGATAATGTCCGCGTAGCCGGCCGTCGTCTCACCAAAGCCACGCACAGCTTTGCGGTCGATATAAACTACACCGTTGTCACGCAACAGACGCGTATCCTCTGGGATGCGCCGTTGCCACTGCTCATAGCCGGAACGCCCTTTCCAATAGGGGCGGATGACGTTTTCGAACAGTTTCCTGTCTTCTGGTCGCAGATAGAATGGATCATAACGCCGCGTACTGATCGTATCCAGCTCAGCGTCAAGCACGCCCCAGCAGGTATCGGCGCAGAGGATGCCGCCGCGTACCTTTGAGCCGGAGCAACCGACGATCAGTTCGTCATCTTGAATGAAGATAGTCTTTTCCGCACACTGTTTGCGAAAGGCCCAGGCTTTCCGCTGAATCAGCGGCAGGCCCTCCGCTTCCTGAAAGCCCTCGGTCAGCAGACGGGCATTTTCCAGATCCATTTCCGGCCTTACGGCAAGCAGGCGTTCTTTCAGCCTTTCTATGCGGGCGGTTGCTGTCATGGGTTGATCTCCTCCTTAATGATCTATCGTGTGGCGATATCGTTTGCCGTATGGTTTGCGCTATCGTTTGTATCCGGCAGGCTGCTTGCAGCCAGGGCTTCCAAAGCCAGCTGTAGTGCGCCCTGCCAGTGATCCCGTTCCAGGATGGCGCAAGCCGTGCTTTCATCCTGTTCTCGAATTGCATGCACGATCTGTTCCAGGCCATGGATGATGTCGCTGATATAGTCGCCGTGCGCCTGCAGCCGCTGCATATAGAAAAAGGCTGTGCGCACGGCTTCGTCGCGAAGATTGGCATAGATGCGGTCGATCATCGCGCTGTCATAGATGGTAATCGTCTCTGCATGCCAGTCGCATTCCGCCTGTTCGCGTTGGAAAATATCATCCCGTGCCGCTTTGATGCGCAGCAGTTTTTCCTCCAGGCGAAAGGAGTATTCCCAGGTGCGGCCAGCGGTGAAGATCAAATGCAGCGCCTCGCGCTCCAGCAGCTCGCGCAACTGATAGAGCTCGCGGATATCCTGCTCGCAGATGGGTTTGACGCGGATCTTGCGGCGGAAATCAGCGATCAGCCAGCCATCGTTTTCCAGACGACGCACCGCCAGCTTAATCGGCATTTTGCTCACATGGTATTCTGCCGCCAAGCGTGCCTCGCTGAGAAAGCAACCTGGTGCATAGCGCAGATCGCAGATGCGCTGACGGATCTCCTGATAGACATATTCAGAAAGGGATTGTTCATTTCCCGCAGGCATGATACCTGTGCGGGGATCCAACATAGGACCACCTCGTTTGATATACCAAACTAATTTTGATATATTTATTTTAGTCCAATCGCATAGAGAATGCAAGTGCTTTGCGCAAAAAACTGCTAAAAATACCTGCCCGAGGGCAGGTATTTTTAGCGCAAAGATTAATAACCGGCGGATATTGCAGCCTGCAGTACCTGGTTGGCAGCAGAAGCTGCTGCACCGCTGCCGCTGCCGCCGCCTTCCAACAGGACAACGAAAGCGAGCGGGTGCGCCTCATCTGCCAGAAAACCGGCAAACCAGGCATTGTTTGCCTCTGATGTATCCGATTGTGCGGTACCGGATTTGGCAGCGACCGTCAGGCCGGGAAAATTCCATTCGCCGTAATTGTTGATCACATTATCCCGCATTAACCGTGTCAGCGTTTCTGCGGTGTCTGCCTGCAGCAGGCGGCTGGTGCGATGTGGCAGATAGATGCTCAGTTTTAGTCCGTCTTTTGTGGTCAGCGAGGAGATCAGCTGGGGCGTTGCCGCACGGCCGCCATTGGCGATTGCCCCCATATAGACCATCAGGCTGCAGGGATTGACCAGATCTTTTCCCTGGCCGATGCCTGACCAAGCCAGCTCGCCAACTTCGCCGGTATTAAAGTCAAAGCTGGAAGCGGCGGTATGCAGGCCGTTGATTGAATAACTGTCTGTCAAACCGGTGGAATCCACATAGCTTGTCATCGTATCTGCGCCCAGTTCTACTGCAAGCGCACCAAAAACACAGTTGCAGGACACGGTCAGCGCCTGGCCAAAATCCAGTTCGCCATGCGCTTGCGGGCAAGTGATGGTCATGTTGCCGATCACCGTACTGCCACTGCAGTTGAAACTGCGTGTCTCGATGTCTGGTAAGGTTTCCAGCGCTGCTGCTGCCGTAACGAGCTTGAAGGTAGAGCCGGGAATGAAGGTAGCGGAGAGCAGACGGTTGATATAAGCGCCTTCATAGCGCTCATCGCCATCTTCGATCAGCGGCGGATCGGTCGGGTCGTAGCTGGGAGCACTGACCATACACAGAATCTCTCCGCTTTGGTAATTATAGACGCCGATCGTTCCCTTTAATCCGTTCATCGCCTGGTAGGCCACGCGGCAAACTTCGCTGTCCAGCGTCAGATACAGCTGGCGGTTTGCACCGAATACCGGTCGCGCGCCGCTGATGATGTTGTAGCCGGTCAGTTTATCAGCAAAAGCATTTAGCGCGCCAACGCCGATCTTTCCTTCCTTGTCGCCGACGGCATGCAGCGTGGCCAGCCGGATGGCGCTGCTGTCGTGATATTGCCAACGGCCTTCGCGGAAAGAGGCAAGTACGACCCCTTTTTGATCAAGAATCGCACCTGAGCTGGGCAGACCAGAGCTGTACATGTGGCTGTTTGCCGGATAGCTAACCCAGTCGCCGCCGTCGCGGAAAAAGCGAAACACATAAAGCAGCGTGCCGGCAATGAGCAGCATAGCCAGGCAGAGGCAGATTGCCGCGCGCATGGTGATCTTTTTCATCCGCGCACCTCCCAATGGGAAAACGCTTCCTCGATCTCATCCCGCTGTCCTTCTGCGACCGGCTGCTGCGGCGTTGCCTTGTAGCGATAGCGGCGTACGGCAAAGCTGGCGTTTTGGCGTGTATCTGCCGCTTTGAGAAAAGCGAGCATTCCCCAGGAAGCGACCATGCTGGAGCCGCCACAGGAGAGGAAGGGGAAGGTGACGCCGGTCAGCGGCAGGATATCAACAGAGCCGAGTACATTGAGCGTTGTCTGAAAGACGAGCAGCGCAGCAGCAGCACAGGCTGCCGTAGCATAGAAAGCAGAGCGTGCGCTGCGTGCCAACCGCACGGTAAATACGACCATGGCAATGATTCCAGCAACGACGAGCAGGCTGATGATCAGGCCCCATTCCTCGCAGAGAAAGGCAAAAACCAGATCCGTATCTGCTGCTGCCACCTCACGCAGCCAACCATTGCCGGCGCCGACGCCGATCAAGCCGCCGCTGGCAGAGGCGGACATGGCGCGTACCTGCTGATAACCGCCTTCCAGTGGAAATTCCCAAGCATGCCCCCAGGTGGAAAAGCGCGTGGCAATATATGGCTTGAAACGCAGGATAAGGCCGGCTGCCGCAGCTGCCGCACCACAGCTCAGGGTTAGGGTGGCAAAATCGCCGGAGCGAAGGTAAGAGATGACGAGAAAGACAACGAAAAAGATGGTAACACCACCGAAATCGCTCATTGCCGCCAGAGCGATCAGGCAAAAACCGGAAAGCAGCATGAATCCCCACAGATTATGCTTGACATAAAGCCGGTCGAGCGTGGCGGCGCCGGCAAAGATGAAGCACACCTTGGCGAATTCCGAGGGCTGCAGGGAAATGCCGGCGATGGAGATCCAGTTTTTGGCGCCATAGGTGACTGCGCCGAAGATTAAACTGGAAAGCAGCAGAGCAATAGCGGCAAAGGCCATTGGATAACGCGTGGCAGTGGCACGTTTCAGATCGCGCAGGTACCAGCCAAGCATCAGCAGGCCGATGACGCCGAGCACAACGGCAAATGTCTGCTTGGGCAGGGAGGACGGCACGGAGGAAGCGGTAATCGCCAGGCAGAGCGTAGAACTGAAAAAGGCAATCATTTCGATCTCAAAACCGATACGCCCTGCCGCACGAGTAAAAAGGACGTAGCACCACATCAGAGTAGCCAGGATACCGTAGCAGAAGGATATGGTGTGGGCATGCTCGGGTCGTGCCAGCATCAGCTCAATCATGGTCAGCAGCTGGAACAGGGTGAGTAAAGCTAACGAGCCCCAGGGAGGTAGCGGCCTGCTCTGGGCCAGTCGCAGCTCTTTTTGCGCCGCCTGTTCCTCTGCCGTAATCGGTTGATAGGTTAATTTGATTTCACCGAAAGAGAGTACATCACCGCTTTTTAGTCGGCTGCCGTTTTCCCCGCGCCGAGGCGGACGCAATGCGGCACGAAATTCACGAAGCAGCGCTTCTCCCCATTCGGTCAGCTTGTGTCCGAGCATGGAGAGAACCCTCTGCAAAAGTTCAAAATCATCCTGCTGCCCGGATAAAGCCGGTTTTACCGTGCAGATCGTCTGCGGCGCGGTTTCCTGTACCGGTTCCCGCACGCCTTCCGGCGCTGTCTCTGCCGGAGCGGTTTTTGTCGCTTCGCCTTCGCCCGTTACTGCCGATGCGGCCGCCGTAGCGTGAGCGACAGCCGTTTTTGTTTCCTGCGGCTTTACCGTCGACTGACAAGATGGGCAGGGTTTGCCGTTGAGCAGCGTATGGTTGCTTTGTGAAAGATCATAGACCAGCCAGCTGCCGTCTTCCTGCCGCAGCAGGACGCATTGGCTGCGGGATACGGTCGCAAAGTGAATTACCACATCAGAGCGCTTGCTGCGCCCGATCGTGCATTCCCAATGCCGCAGGGGGAAGCGGCCTAACTGGTCGGAAACAAGATATCCCCAGATTTCAGCTGGGTTCTTTACGCGCAGCATGGAGCGTAGCACAGAAAGCAATATCATCAAAGCCAGGACAGGCATCAGCCAGCGGATCAGGCCGCTATACCATTCGCCGGCTGTTGCCGGATTATCCAACACCCAATGCCAGGCATAGGAAAACAGCGCGACGATTCTATCGCCGAGCTGGGAAAAAAGATCCTGCAATAGATTGATGATGCCGTCCAATTTTTGGCCTCCTTTCCGGCAGGCGGCCACCTCAGAATTCGATACTTTATTATAGCATATTTTTGGGCCCACGCATATGAAGATTCTCTTAAAAATCTGAGATGATGGCAGCAACAGAGCCGCCAAAAAAGAAGATTGGCCCTGCCTCCCGGGCAGGGCCAATCTGGTGGTGATATTCGTTGTCGCTGTTTTTGTTCAGCTGAGTTCATGGATGAATAAGCCGGAGAGCAGTTTTGGTTCAAACCAGGTTGATTTGGGCGGCATCAATCTGCCCGCATCCGCGATCCCAATCAGCTCACTGATCGAGGTGGGATACATGGCAAAAGCGACCGCTGCGCCGGCATCCACCAAGTCGGCCAAATATTGCAGACCACGAATGCCGCCGATGAAATCGATGCGCTTATCCGTGCGCGGATCACCGATGCCAAGAATCGGGGTGAGCAGGTTCTGCTGCAACACATTGACGTCAAGCTGGGCAACGATATCGCTTTCATCGACAAATTCCGGTTTGGCACGAAGCAGGTACCATTTCCCACCCAGGTACATGCCAAAGCTATGATGCTGCTGCGGACGGCACGGACCTTCGCCGTTATATGGCGCAACGGTAAATTTCTCACTGACTTTGGCCAGGAATTCTGCCTCGCTGTTGCCGTTCAGGTCTTTAACTACGCGGTTATAATCCATGATATAGAGTTGCTCATCTGGGAAGAGAACGGAAAGGAAGAAATTGAATTCCTCATCTCCGCTATACCCCGGATGCTGTTCGCGACGCATTTTCCCCACGCGCACAGCCGAAGCAGTGCGGTGATGCCCGTCTGCAATATACAGGCTGCCAGCTGCCGCAAACTCTGCAATCAGCGTTTCGATATCCGCCGCAGCATCGATGATCCAAACGGTCTGCTGTACATCGTCGGAAACAAAGTCATACAACGGTGTTTTCGCCATCGCTGCCGAAACCACGGCATTGATCGCCGGACGGGCATGATAGGTGAGGAAGATCGGGCCGGTTTGCGCGTCGCAAACATCAACGTGCCGGCAGCGGTCGTCCTCTTTCTCTGGCCGCGTCAACTCATGCTTTTTGATCACATCGTTGATATAATCGTCGATGGAAGCGCAACCGACAACACCGGTCTGGGCACGGCCATCCATGATCTGCCGGTAAACATAGAAGCAGGGCTTCTCTTCGCGGATGAAAACGCCCTCTGCAATCATGCGGCGCAGGTTGTCACGCGCGGTCTGGTAGACGATATCGTCATAAAGGCCGGTTTCGCGCGGCAGATCGATTTCCGCCTTGTCTACATGCAGAAAGGAATAGGGGTTGCCAACGACCATTTCACGCGCTTCGTCAGAGCTCATCACATCGTAGGGCAATGCCGCTACCCGGCTGGCCAGTGCCGCCGCCGGGCGCACGGCACGGAAAGGTCTCAGTTTTGCCATCTTCAAACTCCTTTAGGCGAAAAATTTGCAGATGATATCAACGATCTCCGCACCGATACGTTGCTGTGCTTCAGCAGTCGCCGCACCGATATGGGGGGTCATCGAAATCTTGGGGTGATGCAGCACGCGGGCATTATCTGCCGGCTCCACCGGGAACACGTCAAGCGCAGCGCCAGCCAGATGCCCGGCGTCGAGCGAATCGCAGAGCGCTTCCACATCGACGAGGATGCCGCGCGCCGTATTGACGAGGTATGCGCCTTCTTTCATCATCGCCAGCTCAGCAGCGTTGATGATCGGCTTCTTATCTGCAGGTGCCGGGATATGCAGCGAGACAAAATCGCTTTCCTTCAGCACCTCTTCAAAGGAGACGAAACGGTAGGGCAGGCTATCGTTTTTGCCAAGGATATCGGTATAGATGACTTCCATACCCAGCGCAGCGGCACGTTTGGCCAGCTCTTGTGCAATGCGGCCCATACCGATGAGACCAAGCGTTTTCCCGCCCAGTTCAGAGCCTTCGTATTTCTTTTTGTTCCATTCACCATTACGCATGGTTGCATTGGCAATGCCGATGAAACGCGCCATGGAGAACATGTGGCCCAGAGCCAGCTCGGCTACGGAAGCGGAAGAGGCGGCCGGCGTATTGCGCACGGTAATACCTTTGCTCTCTGCATATTTGACGTCGATATTATCTACGCCAACACCGCCGCGGATGATCAGTTTCAGGCGGCCGGCAGCCGCAGCGATATCGATATTCGGTTCGCGTACTTTTGTTGCGGAACGGACAACAATGACGTCAAATTTGGTTAGTGCTTCACCCAGTGCATCCGCTTCATAATGCTCGTTTACCACTTCAAAACCTTTGGCTTGCAGGGCGGAAATGGCGGAGGCCTCCATGCCGTCTGCTGCGAGAATACGGATCATGTGCATCGATCTCCTTTTCAAATATTTTCAGGCAGGGAAAACCCGCGGGACGCCTTTGCCTGTTTGCTGGCGTGCCCGCGGGAAGACAGGACTTACAGGCCGAGGATATCCTCGATGGCTGTGGTGAGCTTCTTCATGTCATCCATGGTGGCGTCAGCCATATGCGCGATGCGGAAAGTCTTTTCCTTCAGATCGCCATAGCCGTTGGAAAGCGTCATGCCGCGTTCGCCGAGCGCTTTGTTCAGATCAGCGACGCTGATGCCGCGGGTATTGGCGATGCAGGTGACCGTGTTGGAGAGATAGCGTTCATCCGAGAACAGCGCGAAATATTTACGCGCCCAATCCTGGATATATTTCGCCATTTCTGCATGGCGCGCCCAGCGGTTTTCCAGACCTTCGGCCAGAATCAGATCCAGCTGGTAATCCAGTGCGAACATATGCGGCAGCGAAGGCGTGGAAGGATACTGATAGTTTTTGACGACCTTGTCATAGATTTCGACGATATCGAGATAAAGGCCGCGGTTGGTGACCGCCTTTGCGCGATCATACGCTTTCTGCGAGACAGAGGCCATGGAAAGTCCGGGCGGGAGGCCCAGGCATTTCTGCGTGGAAGTGATGCAGAAATCGACGCCCCATTTATCGACAGGGATATCTGCGCCAGCCATCGAGCTGACGGTGTCGATGCAGAATACGACGTCCGGATATTTTTTGACCACTTCGGCAATCTCGCCGACCGGGTTTTGTACGCCGGAGCTGGTTTCGTTATGGGTGACCGTGATCAGATCGTATTCGCCGGTGGCAAGAACCTTTTCCACGTCCTCTGGATGCGTAGCCTGGCCATCCTCCGCGCGGAACTTGTCCGCCGGTTTGCCATTGGCAACCGCCATTTTATACCAGCGGTCACCAAAAGCGCCAATGGAGAATACGGCGGCTTTCTTCGCTGTGCAGCAACGGATGGCGCTTTCCATCAGGCCGGAGCCAGAGCTGGTGGAGAGAACCATCACATTTTCGGTCTGAAAGACCTTTTGCAGCTTGCCGCTGATGCTTTCCTGGAGCGCCGTGCATTCCTTGCTGCGATGGCCGATCATTGGCGTGGCCATCTTTTCCAGGACATCGGGACGCACGTCCACCGGGCCGGGAATAAACAGTTGTTTGTGCATGGGATACCTCCTATTTAAAATTGATGATTATGACAGACAGATGAGACTTTGCAAATCCATTATAGCAGAATAAACGGTTTTCTCCAACCCTTTCTGCGTCATTCCATAAATTATCGTATTATATATTTTTTTCTGAGTAGTTCGAGTATATTTTTTTTATTTCCTTAATAATAGAAGTCGATTGAAATTGCTTTTTCACTCCTTTTTATTCGCTGAGCAAGGGAAAGTGCGCCCTGTGGCGAATTTCTATCCAGAATTTCGATCGAGGAGGGGGCCTATGAAAAAAAATCTATTGCTGCTGGCCTTGTTGATGATGCTTTTTTTGATTCTTGCCGGCTGCGATTACAGTTTGCCGGCATCCTTTGACGAAGAAGAGTTGACTGCGACTGCGTATCAGGTGATAGAGTTGTTAAGCAGCGGTGATTATGCTAGCGTTAGCGCTATGCTGCGTGAAGACCTGCAGCCGTCGCTTGATGCCGCGGCGCTGGAGGAGGAATTGGGACCGTTGCTGGCGGATCTTGGGGCATTTCAGAGTTTCACCGCCTCGGCAACTGCTGGAACGCGGGATAAGGATACGAAAGAACCTTATGGGGTGATTGTGGTTGCCTGCCGTTATCAGAACGGTTCGGCGGATTATACGATGTATTTTGATGAGTCAATGGCCTTGGTCGGCCTGTATCTGAAGTAGGCGACAGAAAAACAGAGAGGAAGCACAAAATGGCTGATACCGCAAAATGGTTGAAACTGCTGGAGATTATGCAGACACTGCGCGGGGAGAATGGCTGCCCCTGGGATAAAGCGCAGACGCATGATACGCTGAAAAAGTATTTTTTGGAAGAGACATATGAGGTTTTGGATGCGATCGACCGCCGCAGCGATGAAGCGCTCTGCGATGAACTGGGCGATGTGCTGCTGCAGGTGGTATTCCATGCCCAGCTCGCTGCCGAGCAGGGACGTTTTACGATTGACGATGTGCTGGACCAGATCAATGGTAAGATGATCCGCCGTCACCCACACATTTTTGCCGACGCGCATGCCGATGCTCCGGAAGAAGTGCTGACGATGTGGGAGGCAATCAAAGCAAAAGAGCGCAAGGATCAGGGGAAGGAAGCGCGCGGTTTGATGCAGATCAACGATAATCTCCCGGCCTTGATGATGGCGCAGAAAGTGCAGGATAAGGCGCATCGCGTTGGTTTTGACTGGCCGGATATCGAGGGGCCGCGGTTGAAGCTGCGCGAGGAAGTGGCAGAGCTGGAAGCGGCGCAGACCGCGGTACAGGCAGAAGATGAGCTGGGTGATGTCCTGTTTGCCGCCGTCAACCTGGCGCGTTTTTATGAACTTGATGCCGAGCAGGCGTTACGCCATACGGTAAAGAAATTCATTACGCGTTTCCAGCATATCGAGAAGCGGCTGCAGGAAGAAGGCCGTGAATGGAGCGCCTGCGATCTGGCGCAGCTCGATGCGCTGTGGGATGAGGCAAAACGGATGGAGCAGGTGAAAGGAGAGGAATGAACGAATGCGCTTGGACAAATGGCTGAAAGTTTCGCGCTTGATCAAGCGCCGAACCGTAGCCAAAGAAGTCTGCGATGCCGGGCGGATTAGCGTCAATGGCCGTGTGGCCAAGGCTGGGACGGATATTGCGGTTGGCGACACGATCAGCGTGGTTTTCGGCAATCGCACGCAGACGGTGAAGGTGCTGATCGTGGCAGAGAGCATGCGCGCCGAGCTGAGCGATACAATGTATGAGGAGCTGGCGTAAAGGTTTTATCTGCAGCAGCAGCAATCGGCTGCAAAAGCGAAGGAGAATTTGCTGAAGCAAAGGCAAAAATTGGATGGCGGATAAAGATTGGATCAAGGGAGAAGCGGCGACCAGGGGAAATCCCGGCTCGCCGCATTTTCTATTGGCTTTTATCGGCGGGGCAAGCAGACGGGATAAGTGTATTTCTTCATCGCAGGGCTTGACGGCAATAGCCAGGAATGCTATACTTAGTATCGCTAAATAGCAATGCTAAATATAGCGCCATCGCAATCTGATGCAGATTGGTCATTTTGGTGTGGAGCAGGCGTCCATTCTCTTTGCTGCAGAGCGCCTGCGCCTGTTTCAGATTTATTTTGGCTGCCTGGTGACGGTTGGGCGGTAACCGCAGCGGCATACTGGTATGCTATACGATTGCAAAAGGAGGAAGAAAGAGGAAGATGAAAAAATTTTTTATCACATTTGTAATGTTGTTCACCATTTTTCTGGCTGCATGTTCTTCTGTTACAGTTGCCGGCAAAGAAGCAGATGAGGAAATCGCGGCGCCTGCGCTAGAGCAAGATTCTGCTGAGAACGCTGCAGCGGAGGGGCCGATCCTGCTGGAAAGCGGGGTATGGCCGCAAAATGAATATACTGCTGGCCTTCCCATCCCGTCAGGTACGGTCAGCTGGGCATTGCTGGATCAGCAGTACCAGAATTGCGCCATAAGCTTGACCGGCGTGACCGAGGCAGATTATGCAGAATATATCAAATCCCTGGAGCAAAATGGTTTTAACATAATAGAGGAAGCTGCGGAAGAAATCGCTGACGAGGACGATGTTGCCATCGGAACACTGTATTTTGATGGGGAAAAGTGGCTGAGCATCAGCCGTATCCCGGATTGCCTTTCCATTTACATCGCCTTTGCCGAAAGCTGATGTCGGCGGGGAAAGGAGGAGGACGCTTGACCGAAAAATATGTACAGCAGTTCAAGAAAGGTTCGCTGGAGATGATCCTGCTTTGCCTGATTGCCAGGCGGGAAACATATGGTTATGAGATCATCAGCGAACTGAACCGACGCGGTGCGGATATCCTGGGCTATGCGCGCGAGGGGACGATTTACCCCATCCTTTATCGCTTGCAGGAAGCTGGGCTGATCCGCTGTCGCCTGGCTCCGGCCACAGCGAATGGCGGGCAGAAAAAGTATTATGCATTGACGGAACAGGGGCGGGAGACGTTATCAGAGATGGCCGTTTTTTGGCAGGTCTATACGGCTTGTGTCAACGGGTTTTTGGCTGACTTGGAGGACGATGCCGCCGCCCGGAGCGTGGCAGGAGAGGCAGGCGAGGAGGAAGCATGATGAAAGAACAGTATGGAAAAGAAGTTGCACGCAGGCTGTTGCTGCCGCGTGCAAAACGAAAAGAAGTGCTGCGCGATCTGGAAGAGGCATTTGCCTCTGCGGCTGAGCATGGAGAGAGTGAGCAGCAGGTGATCGACCGGTTGGGTACGCCGGAGGAATTTGCTGCTGCAATGAACGAACAGCTTGGTGTTCCGCAGGAGTGCTTCCTTCGGCGCAGCCGTAGACTGGCGGTGCTGTTCTTTGTTCTGACTGCGCTATTGCTTGCCGCCGCTGTGGCTGATCTCTGGCGCGACCATCTGTTGGAGGTACGTTTACCATCTGTTGGCATCATCGGCGGTGCGGATGGTCCGACGCACATTCTGCTCAGCGCCGCACCGGGGATCGATCCGGCGATCCTGCTCTTCCTGTTGGCAGCTATCCTTGCGGCAGCGGGCCTGCGCCAGCTGTTGCGCTGTCGCCGGACGCGCAAAAAATGAATGGGCTAGGGCCAGGAGAACCCAGGCTGCTTTTCATCGATAGCAAGTACGGATGTTAGGGAAAAGGACGGCTTTGCCGTCTTTTTCTTTTTGGGCATCGCTACCTGCCTTAGGCGGGCGGCGGTCTTTTTTCCCTTTTTCACGCATAGGCTGAAAGCAAACATGGGTATGGGGGTGAGCCTGTGGCAGAGGGCAAGCAGCGGTTGCTGCTCGACGACAGGAAAGAACTGCTGATTAGCGGTGTGCGTAACGTAGACAGCTTTGATGAGCAACGGATAGAGCTGGACAGCAGCCTGGGCGGGATTGGGATTGACGGCGAGGGATTGAAGATCGGCGCTTTGAATCTGGAGGAAGGAAAGGTGACGATCAGTGGCCAGATCAACGGCATCATCTACATGAAGAGCAGAGAGGAGCGCAGCATGCGGCAAAAGCGGCGCAACCTGCTCGCACGGCTGATGAAATAATGCCCGGCGCAGAAAATTGGCTTTCCGGGCAAATCTTCCTCTTCTTTGCCGCCCTGGCGGCTGGTATGCTCGCCGGAGCCGTGTATCGCCTTTATCGCGCATTGCTGGGCAGCAAGCGCCGGGCGCGCCGCCGCTATTTACTGCCAGATGCAGTGTTTTCCTTGCTGACGACTTTGCTGCTCATTTTTTTCTGGTTTCGCGTGACCGATGGGACGCTGCTTTTTTCCAGCTTCCTGGTCATGGCTGCCGGTTTTCTATTCTGTCGCCGCCTGCCGCAGTTGCCGCGCCACAGGGTAAAGGATGACGGCCGGCAAACGCAGTCTCCCCCATCCGCAGCAGCTGGTGGTGCTAATGCAAGGCCGCCGTCAGCGGGGAAGACGGCGGTGGAATCTGCTGCGTCGTCTAGGCATAGCGGACTGCTTCGCTTGGCATCCCGTCCAGCTTTGCGGTTGTTGCGGCAGCAGCGCAGAATGCGTCTGCGCTTGGCGGAACGCCGGAAAGCAAAAGCATCGCAACTGCCGCCGGATGACGAGAATTAATATAAACTTGTAGAAAATTTGTAGTTGATTTGTCCACAGAATGTTGATATAATGTGGATAATAACCGCGCCGGAGCAGTTTTGCGCGCAGTTTACGGGAGCGCAATATGCAAATTGAGATCCGCCATGCGCAAAATCTCAGCTTTCGTGAAAAACAGGTGGTGACGATGAAAGAGATGGGCAGCTCTGCGGCTGAAATCGCCAAAAGGTTGCATATCTCGGAGAGTACGGTTGCCACGCTGTATAATCGCGCGCGGGGCAAGGGGTATGAGACGGTGATCGTGATCCCCGGTGAAGCGTTGGGATTATTTGAAGGTGAGGAATCGCTTGATGAGGGCTGAGTCTGCGGTTGGCGAAAAGAAAAAAGGAAAAAAGAAGCTGCGCTGGACCAAGCTGCTGCTGATCCTTGCCGTTTGTTTTTTCCTTGTACAACTATATGGGAAGATAGACCGCTATCTGACATTGGAAGATGAGATCGGCTATTATCAGGAGCAGCTTGCGCAGGCAGAAGCGGCATATGAGGAAAGGCTGGCCACCATAGAATTGTTGGATGACGAGGCGTATATCGAGCGTTTGGCCCGCGAAAACCTGGGCATGGTAAAGCAGGGCGAGACGGTGGTTTCTGCTGTGCGTACAGGAGAAGCGCAGGACACGCAGGATGCTGCTGCGGATTAGAGGATGCCCTTTGCCTAGAGAAGAAATCAGCCCGCTGTTGGCGGGCTTTTGTTTTGTCGAGAAAATTGCTGCGGACAGGCAAAAATATTTGACATTTTTTTACGGAAAAAATATAATAAACTATGATAAATCCAATATCTTTAGGAAAAGGAAATCTATATGACTGTAAACCCCGGCTCTATCGTGGAGGGAAAGGTTACCCGTATTGCTGCGTTTGGTGCTTTTGTGGATCTGGGCGGTTGTTCCGGGCTGATCCATATTTCTGAGATCGCAGATGCCTATGTGCGGGATGTGAATGAATATCTGCATGTTGGTGATGTTGTCCGTGTTAAGGTGGTCAGTGTGGAACCACCGAACAAAATTGGTCTTTCTTTACGCCAGGCACAGGAAAAGCCTGCTAAACCGGCTGTTCCTCCGCGGCCGCGGCAGCAGGAAAAACCACGCGTGGCACAACAGGAACAGCCGGTGACAGAGGCCAGCCTGTTTGAGGATAAGCTGGCTCGCTTCCTCAAAGACAGCAATGAAAAATTGGTGGCGCTAAAGCGGCATCAGGAAGGTCGTAAAGGGCATTGACCGTTTTGCAGACTGGCGGAGAAACTGCCGTTGGCATGGCTTGCGGCGTGATGAAGGCGATGAAAAATATCCCCGAAGGAGAAAGACAGACGGCGCGCTATGCGGCCATTGATATCGGTTCCAATACTGTACAGCTATTGCTTGCCGAAGTATGTGGCGGACGTATTGTGGAGCGGCAGAATGAAATTCGAACAACACGCCTGGGCGCTGGGAATGCTCCCGGGCTGCTTTCTGTGACGGCAATCCGGCTTACCGCACAGGCGGTGGCGGAATACATGGAAAAGATTCGCCAGTACGGTGCCAGCCGGACGCGTATCATCGCGACATCCGCTGTGCGGGATGCAGCAAACCGCGAGCTTTTGTTGTCGGAGATTCGCCTGGCTGCTCCGGAGGCGCCGGCGGTCGAAGTGGTCAGCGGCAAGCAGGAGGCGGCGCTTTCTTTCCGCGGGGCGCATGCTTCACTGGAATTTCCGCTGGAGTGGCCAGTCGTGGATGTGGGTGGCGCTTCTAGCGAACTGATCTTCTGGCAGAATGGGCAGGCGGACGGCGTCAGTGCGGATGTCGGCGCGGTTCGGGTCATGCGCAGCGGCTGGTCGCGCGCAGAGACAGCGCAGCGGTTGCACGCGGTGTTTGACGGCAGGGGAAAAAGCCCGGTCGTGATCGGCGTAGGCGGTACGATCACAACTGCAGCCGGCCTGCTGCAGGGGCTTACTGCTTATGACCGCGCGCGCATCGAAGGGCAGGAGTTGTCTTTAGATGGGTTGGCATCCCTTCTGCAGCAGCTGACTGCTCATCCACGGGCAGCGCGCTGCAGTCTCTCACCACTGCTGGAGAAGCGCGGCGAGATTATCGTCGAAGGCCTGTGGATTTGGCTGACGATACTGGCGATCGTCGGTGCAGAACGTGTAGTAGTCACCGGCGGCGGTTTGCTGGATGGGGCAGTCATGGAATTGGTGACAACGGATAATTGTGTTGTTTTTTAAAAAATGCTTGCATTTATCATTTGGATTCGGTAAAATAAAAGAGCTTTGGTTGTGCCGGTGTGATGGAATTGGCAGACGTGCTTGACTCAAAATCAAGTGGGGTAACCCGTGCCGGTTCGAGTCCGGCCACCGGCACCAGCTCGTCGCAAGTGATGTGTCGCTTGCGACGAGCTTTTTTATTCCATTGTAGAGCCAATCGCGCGGAATCTCTGCGAAAAGTTTATTCTGTTCCAGGAGGCGTTGTTATGGACCCCAGAGGGGTGCAGTTGATTGCTAAACAGACCATGGATTATCTCCGCAGTGTAATTAGGCCGGGCATGAAGCTGACGCAGGTCAGAAGCCTGTGTGAAAACAAGATGTTGGAATTGGGGGCGGATTCTTTCTGGTATTGGGATATTGGGGCTTTTGTTTTTTCCGGCGACGAAACGGCCAAATCAATCTCTGGAAAAGAGTATATAACATCCGACCGACAAGTGATGGAAAATGATTTAATCACCATTGATCTTAGCCCTCAGCACAATTATATCTGGGGAGATTACGCCAGAACAATCATTTTGGAAAACGGCCGGGTTGCAAATGGCGTTGAAGATATACAAAATCTTGAGTGGCGGGAAGGCCTGATGATGGAGTGTCTGCTTCATCGGGAGCTGATAGACTATGTGGATGATACCACTACCTTTGAAGCTTTGTATCGGTATATGAATGCCAAAATTCTCACCTACGGCTTTGTTAATCTGGATTTTCTGGGAAACTTGGGCCATTCAATCGAAAAGAACAGAGAAGATCGCATTTACATCGAGCGGGGAAACCTGACCAAACTGAGCGATGTTATTTACTTCACGTTTGAGCCTCATATTGCCCGACCAAATTCGGTTTACGGGTTTAAATGGGAAAACATTTATCACTTTCAAAGCGGAAAGTTAATGGAATTGTGATAGATCCAGCGGTGTGCTTTTTCAGTATCAATACTGTTGGGATGCCCCACGTCAGAGCAAGCTTTGTGTCGCTTGCTACGACTTTTTTGCAAAGGCAGACGTGCTCGCGCCGCCGCCCCCGCTCCCAATCGGACCCACTGCGCTGGGCTTCGATTTGCTTTTGCCTGCGAATGGGAGAGCCGCGGCATTTATGGGGTTGCAAACTGCCAAATAAAGATAGTTTGAACCTGTTTCCGGTTGGTGGAGACGGGTTATTTGTTTTTGGGGGAGTGGCTACGATAAAAGCCCGCACTTGCGCAACGGGGCAAGGCGGGAATCATGATGATTAAGCATGAAGCTGATAAAAAATAGTGTTTTGGATGAGATTGCAGCTGGCTGGAGAGAATATCCTGCAGACGAATGCGGGGAATTTATTAATTTACGCTTACTTGAATTGCAGGGCGGAAATCAACTATTGCTGCACGATCATGTCTGCGAATGATCGGATGATAATAGAACGGGCTTTTCGTGGCTAAAGCAGGCGTGAAGCTCTAAATTACAGGTTGGCGAGAAAAAGAATGGAACAAAAGATACTGCGGGAATGGTTACGCCCGCATGATATCGCTCGTTGTTCTAACTGCAAGTTTTTGCTTCTTGCGACCGGCATTGGTTCGCCATGCCTGTTGGTGTGGTCAAGCGCCTCATTTGTGGTCCGGAACGCTTCCCCAACAAACTGGCATAATTTGCGGGTATTTTTTACGTACTTTGCTTAAATTGTTCACTGGAAGCGCCAGTTATGTCGTGGGGGTGAAAAGCTCGTCAACCGTGAGCTGCAATTCTCTTGCCAGGCTAAATGCCAGGGATAGGGTAGGGTCGTATTTGTTGTTTTCAATCGCATTTACCGTTTGCCGCGAAACGCCGCATTTCTTTGCCAGCTCTTCCTGCGAAAGGCCTAATTCTTTTCGCCTGCTGCGGATTACATTTTCCATATCAACCTCCATGCTTCTTCTTATAATATAGCAGGGCTGCAAAATAGATGATGGCAGCGGTTTCCAGCTGGATAAAAGGATTGACGGTCATGGGCTGCGCCCGTACGAAATTTATGATGACCTCCAGCACGTTTGCGCCGACTGTGCCGAGCAAAGTAAAGGTACTGGCTTTCCATACGATGACCTGATTACGTTCATCGCCGGGGATCAGCAGCGAGAACAGCATGATGATATCCAGC
>CALXRV010000058.1 GCA_944390945.1 uncultured Clostridia bacterium | reverse complement strand
ACTTGAAAAGCGAGGCGCATTCAATCACATTGGTGTACTTAAAGTTCTTCAGCTCCACCGGGTTTTTAATCGCCTTCAGGTTGTTGACCAGGTCAAAGCCCTGAACTTTTTTCACGCCTGCCGGAATAGCGCTGACCAGACGGTAGTTGACACGGAATTTATCATAGAAGACCACAGCATCCGACGGGAGCTTCGCCACTTCCGCTGCTGCCTGATCGATATCGTATAATTCATAGCCGTCTGCAATCAGCTTTTTCTGCAGCTCTTGCGGGATCATCATAAATAGCAACAACAAAGATGAAAAAAACAAAATTTTATATTAAAGAGCACCGTAAATGAATTGAAATTATTTTTTGAATTTATTATTTATTTATAATTAATTTTGAATATTTAGTGAAGTATATTATGGTATCCGGACAGCTGACCAAAACTTATTAAATGCATTCAGTTTCCGACAACGGGTAATGAGGCATATTCAACCGCTATTGCGACAATCAAAATCATGACATTTGCCTGCAGAGGTAATGATGGGTTTGCCATGGTCTCTTTGGTTAAGGCAAGATGTTTTCCGCTTTTGCTGCAAAGCGGCTGTGGTTGGGGAGAAAGGGCAAGTCTGGCTGTGGGCGATGCTTAGCCGGCGATCAAGCAACAGCCATTTGGCGGGGTCGAAATGGCACTTTCTTCGCCATCTGATTATTGCCCGGGTGGGCATCTTTTCCCGGCCCGCGCATATGCTTGTGGCGAGGAGGCGGGAGCATGCATATCTTCATCATCACCAGACGGAAGAAATATCTGGCAGCTGTAGCAGGCCTGCTGGCAATCCTGCTATTGGGGCTTTTTTCCCTGCCGCTGCGCAACCCGGCCGCAGAGACGGCATGCCAGAAGCCGATTTATGAGGTGGACACGGCAGAACAGGCGGTGGCGATCAGCTTTGATGCCAGCTGGGGGGCGGAATATACGCCGCAGCTGCTCGATATTCTGGATCAGTACGGGGTAAAAACAACATTTTTCCTGGTCAATATCTGGCTGGAGGATTATCCGGAGCTGGCGCGTGAAATCGTGGCGCGCGGCCATGAGATCGGCCTGCATTCGGCGACGCATCCGCATTTCAGCGAGCTTTCTGTAGAGCAGATGCAGCATGAGCTGGATGAAAATGCCGCGCTGATCGAGAAAGTCACCGGCTATCAGCCGGAATTGTTCCGCCCGCCGTTTGGCGACTACAACGACCTGGTTGTGGCGACGGTGAATGAAAACGACTACTATTGTGTGCAGTGGTCGATCGATAGTCTGGACTGGTCAGATAACAGCGCGGAGGAAATATATCAGCGGGTGACGAAGGATATCCATGCCGGCGATATCGTACTCTTCCACAATAATGGGCTGCATACGGCAGAGGCTTTAGGGCCGGTGCTGGATTATTTGGCCAGCTGTAGCCTGGAGGTTATTCCTGTTGGTGAGCTGCTGCTGCGCGGCGATTATTATGTTGATCTGAACGGCATACAGCGCAGCAGCGGGAATACCGAAGTATTGCCCGCCCCGGATGCGGAGGGGAACCCGGCAGAAGAAACCAAGGCGGGGGCGGAAGCGGCAGCCATGGGGCTGGATCAGAAATAAAAGGCAAAGGAAACCTTGAATGAGCAGTTGGCAGACAACAATACCGCCAGCATGGGGTGGCTGGCGGTATTGTTTGTCCGCTTATCTAATCGGGCAAAAGCATGCTTCAACGGAGCAGGAGTGTTGAGAAATAGCCTGCCGTATCTGGCGCCTGATGCAGATCCTGGTAGATCTGTTGCGAGGGGAGGCCGCAGTCCGTGACCAAAACAGCATGCTCGGTCAGGCCAAGCTCCTGCAGAAGCTGTTTCAGCCCGGCGAGGCTGCTGCCCGCTTTCATCACGACCTTGCCGCCCGGCTGCAGCAGGGCAGCGGCAAGGTTCGGCATGGCGGCTGGCAGGATCTGCAGCGGCTGGTCTGTTTCCGCCAGGCTGCGGTTGAGCTGGGCGGCGCAGGCGCAGAAGCTGGGCACGCCGGGAATGGTCTCCGCTGCATAGCCCTGCGTGCAGAGCAGGCGGCAAAGATAGGAATAGGAGCTGTAGAGAGAAGCATCCCCCAGATTAAGCAGCGCCACATCTTCGCCGTGTTCCAGGTGCGCGGCGATCTGCCCCGCCGCTTGTTGACGGCTCGCCAGCAGCGCATCCGCGTCGCGCGTCATCGGTAAGGACAGGTATTCGATCTGTTTGCCGGAAATATCCACGGCTGCCGCTGCGATATCCAGCGCCAGTGTTTTGCCGCTGGCCATGCGGGGCGCAGCCAGCACCGGGCAGCAGCGGATGCATTCCGCTGCTTTCAAGGTCATCAGGGCGGGGTCGCCCGGGCCCACGCTTACGCCGTATAACTTGCCTGGTTTCATGGTCGTTCCTCCATTAGGGAAAATGTTTATTTTGATTTTGCAATACCAGAACATCAGCCAGTGCTCAAAGCAGGCTTGCACTTTCCAGACAGCGCAAACCTGCCGCTGCAGCCTGTTCGTATAATTTTTTGTTTTCCAGATTGAATTCACCATAGCTGCGCAGGCAGTTGATTACCGTATCGCAGCGCAGCAGCTGTTGCAGCGCGCGGTGATAAAGTTTCTCCCCGATACGTTCGAAACTCCCCGCAGCAAATACGGCATTCGCCAGATCGTTTGCCACTTGATAATCGATATCGTTTTCGTGCAGGATGCCGGTGGCAAAGGGGATACGTTTTTTCTGCAGTAAACGGTATTCCGCCGCCCCGCTGCCGCCGCCGGCAATGACGAAAAGATGCGGTTCGCCGATGGGGCGCGCCATTTCAAAGCTACCGAATAACGGATTATAGCTGCCATTTTCCAGATCGAACAGATCCTGGATCAACTCTTTGCGGAAGATCTCGGCCGGCGGGCCGAAATGCGTGATATACTCTCCTTTGACGCAAAGTACAAGATCGGATATTTTTTGCGCCATATCCAGCTCATGCAGGGACATGATGACTGTGATGCCCTGCTCTTCCGTCAGCACGCGTAGTAAATTGAGCAATTCCAGCTCGTAACGCACGTCAAGAAAAGAGGTTGGCTCGTCCAGTATGATGATCTGCGGCTGTTGGCAGATCGCACGTGCCAGCAGCACGCGTTGCCGCTGTCCGTCGCTGATCGCGCCGAAGTCGCGGTTGCGCAATGGCCAGACATGCACCAGCTCCATCGCCTGCTGCACCTGTTTTTTATCCTCTGCGGAAAGGATGCCGAGCATACCGGTATAGGGGTAACGGCCGGTGGCCACCACATCCTGACAGGACATCAGTTCAGTCCGCAGCCGCTCGGTCAGCACCACGGAGATTTGCCGGGAAAGTTCCTTGCCGTGCATCGTATCCAAGTTGCGGCCGGAGAGATAAACCGTACCGCAGACCGGCTCCAATTGTCGCGTAATCGTTTTGAGAATGGTTGATTTGCCAGAGCCGTTCGGCCCGATCAGCGTCAGGATGCTGCCCTGTTCCAGGCTGATCTCAATATCGCGGATCAGCGCTTTTCCATCATAGCCGACGGTCAGATGTTCTGTATGGAAGAAGTAGGTCATATCAGCCCCGCGCCTTTCTTTTCAACAGCATGCGGATGACGACTGGCGCGCCGATCAGCGCGGTCACCGAACTGATACTGAGCTCGGTTGGGGCAAAAAGCGTGCGTGCCAGCAGATCGCAGCCCAGGCAGAAGATCGCCCCGCCCAGAAAGCAGACCGGAATGACGAGCAAGGGCTTTGCCGTGCGCAGCAGGGATTTGACCAGATGCGGCACCGCTACGCCGACAAAGGAGATCGGACCGGCAAAAGCGGTGACGCAGGCACAGAGCACACTGGAGAGCAGGACGAGCAACACCCGGAAAAGGCGGATATTCACCCCCATGTTCTGTGCATAGTTTTCTCCCATCTGATAGGCGCCGATCGGCTTGGCGAGCAGGAAGACGAGGATGGCGGCAACCGCTACCACCAGCGCCATCACACGGATATCCGGCCAGGCTGTACCGGAAAAGCTGCCGCGCGACCAGTTATGTAAATTGACGATGCTGGCGTCGTCGGCAAAGGTGATGATAAAATCTGTCACTGCAGAGCAGATATAGCCGATCATCATGCCGCTGACGATCAAGGTGGAGGAGCGGCGCACTTTACGCGCGACCAGTAGCACAAAGCCGGTGGCGACCATCGAACCGGCAAAAGCTGCAGCGATCAGTAGGGAGGAGGTCACACTGCGCCAGCGGCTCAGCGCCAGGATCATCACGATCGCCACTACCAGCTTTGCCCCGGAAGAGATGCCGAGCACATAAGGATCGGCAATCGGGTTGTTGAAAAAGGTCTGCAGCAGAAAACCGGCCAGGGCCAGGGCGCCGCCCAGGATGATGCTGGCCAGCATGCGCGGCAGGCGGATCTCCCAGATGATGGCATTGCCGGTATCATCCATGCCATGGCCGAGCAGAATGGCCATCGTTTCGCGCAGGGAGAGCTGTACGCTGCCATGATTGATATTGAGAAACACCAGCAGCAGGAAAAGTGCGAGCAGCAATACAAGACAGATCAGATAGCGCAGTTGATAGTCGTTCGTCTGTTTTTCCATGATCAACTCCCCGGCTTGTCTTTGGCCGCGGGCATTTCCCCGCCATGCCTATTGCAGTTTGTAGAGGTAGTTCAATTCCGTCAGCGTTTCGTCCGCTTCGCTTTCCGTCAGCATACGGTGGATATCCTGGATCATCAGGCCAAGCTGCGTCGTTTCCTGAAACAGATTTTCCTGCATACACCAGGCATTGCCGTTTTGCACCGCTTTGAAATCAGCAAGCAGGTGGTTTTTGGCCACCAGTTCTTCCAGCGTGGTAAGCTCGCCTGCAATCGCACTGTTATAGATAAGGAAATCCGCATCTTTTGCCGCGGCATAAAACTCCTCCATCTCCAGATTGATCGTGCTCAGCGCGCTGTCCGGGTCGCCGGGCGTATCGAATACATATTCTCCGCCGGCAAGCTCGATCATCTTGGTCACATAATCGCCAGAGCGGCGCACCACCGCATAGTCCGAGGAGCTGATGTAGAAAAAGGCGACGGTTTTGCCGCTTTCCGGCTGGCCGGATACGCTGTCGACATAGGCGATTTGCTCGGCGAAGAGCTGCTCCGCCAGATCTTCCTGCCCTAGCAGCACCGCGTACAGTTTCATCCATTCCGTGCGACCGAGCGGATGGCTTTCGTAGCTGGACTGGTCGGTCAATACCGGAATGCCGAGTTCCTCCAGCTTTTCTTTTACCTCCGGCGTATGGTTGATCATTGTTGATTCAATGGCCAGCTCGCAGTTTTCGCTGAGGATCAGCTCATAATCAGGGGCATTGTATTTACCGGCATAGAGGATGTCGCCTTCTTCCATCGCCTGTTGTGCGCCTGCGATGTACCAGCCCTCCGCTGCTGTGCCGGAAAGACGAATGCTGGATAAACCGTCCAGCGCATCGAACAGGCACATGGCTGAGGTGGCGACGAGGTAAATATTTTCGATCGGCTGTTGTAGAATACGGATATCCGCGGCAATGCCCTCTGGTACGGATGCACCCTGCGGCACGACGAGAAAACGGCTGCCGTCAACGATGGAGAGCAGGGCATATCCACCAGCATAATAATCGACGCTGAAGTTTTCGGCATAGGAAAGCTCCAGGCTGCGCTCAGCTTCCCAGCCATTGCCCAGACCCGTTGCATGCGGCGTGGCCGCCGGACTGCATCCGGCCAGCAAAAAGAGAAAAAAGAAGGACAAAATCAGGCAGGCTTCCTTACGCATGCTCCGTTCCTCCTTGCGGCGGCCGCTGGGATCTGCGTTGTCGTTTCCAGAGGAAGAATGCGAGCAGGGCGATTGCAGCGATGATGATCGCTCGGGCGAGGAAAGCGCTGCCGTTTTCTTCGCCGTGCAGCGGCTGCAGGGTGGCAGAATCAAAATACAGGCTGTAGGTGATCTCATGCGGCTGGCTCATGGCGATGGTCTGCGCGCTGACCTGCATTTCTGTATCCAGCTGTATCGGGATGCAAAAGGCGGTCGTCTCTGCCGCAGAGATCTCTTCCAATGGGGAGTAAGTGACGCCGTCCACAGTCATAAATTCATAATAGGGGCTGTCCCAGATGATCGTGGCATTCTGTATGCCATTTGCAACTGTCAGTTGTACCGGCGACGCGATCTCCACGCGACCGCTACCGCCATGCAGCGTTACGGCCACCAGATATTCGCCATCGCTTAACGCAGCGGCATGCGCCTGTTCTGCCGGGGATAGCAGCAGCAAAACCAGCAGCATGAGCAGCAGGGGAGCCGACAGCTTTTTCATTTTCATACGTTCGTCCTCCTTCGTTTCGTCTACCTTCGGCCAAAGGTCTGTATCGGCCTGTTTCTGCAAACGGGAACAGGGACAGCGGTTTTGCCGTCCCTGTTCCCAGTCATGCAAATGCGATCATTTTATCAGCGCTTCCGGCGGGATCTGCGCAGATTCAAAAATGACGGTTCTGTCATACCAGGTTTCCTTATTGGTACTCCAGGCCGCGAGTGCGATCTCCTGGTTGAGCGCTGAGACAGGCAGAGTATAGGTATACATACCGGCGTCATCGGCAACGAATGGGATATAGCTGCTTTCTTCCGCAGCCGCTGCTTCTTCCGCTGTGCCCAGGAAAAGCTTGCCATAGCCGTCGCCACTCAGGGTGATGACGGCGGACATCGCACCATCCTGTACGGTCAGTTCAGCCGCAACGATACGGAACATGGATGAGCTGGAGCTGACGCTGATTTCATAACTGCCGTCCAAGATTTGCCCCGCAGTGAGCGGCTCCGCGGCTTCTGCTGTTGGCTGTGCAGCCAGCGGGACTGCTGCGCCTGCATGCGCAACGAACATTTCCTGCACGCCGCTATATTCGCCAAGGCCGCGCATGACGCATTCCACTTCATAGCCGGCTGCCGTAAATGCATTTTTCCAGGAATCCGCTTCATCGCCTGCCATATCGTTGCTGGCATGGTCGCCGGCGACGACCATCAGCGGCAACAGGACGACGCGTGTTGCCGCGCTGTCTGCGACCTTTGCCAGTACGTCATCCAGCGTTGGCTCAGCTTCCACCGTGCCGATGAAATAGTTGCTGTGGCCGGCATCCGTCAGGTATTGCTGCAGTGTGGCATAGGTGCTGTTAGCGGCATGCCCCGTACCGTGCCCCATGAAGACGATTGCGGTCTCTTGCGCAGCATATTCCTTGGTCTCCTGCACAAGGATCTCCGTCAACTGCTGATAATCTGCGTCTTCGGCCAACAGAGGGGCGCCGATGGTGATGCTGTCAAACTGGTCAACAAATGGGGCGATCTCTGCGATGGTATCGTCGTATTCATAACCGCGCATCACATGGGTCGGCTGAACGAGCACTTCGCGTACACCGTCTGCGACCAGGCGTTCCATCGCCTGCGTTACATTGTCAATCTGCAGGTTATCGCGTTCCGCCAGGATGTCGATGATCGTCTGGGCGGTAAAGGCGCGGCGTAGCTCGTAATCTGGATACGCTTTCTGTAGCGCCTGTTCAATGGCGCCGATCGTGAGCTCACGGTTATCATTATAACTGGTGCCGAAACTGACCACCAGCAATACTTTTTCGTTCGCCGTAGGCTCCTCTTCTGCCGCTTCTTCACTGCTGACGACATCATCCGTTGTTGTGTCCTGTTGTGGCGCGGTTTCCTGGCAACCAGCTGTCAGCAACAGACAAAACAGAAAAAATATGCTGATGCACCAAATTTTATTCTTCCGTTTCATAAAACTTTTCCCCTCTTTCGATTCGAGTCGTATAGGACAGATTAGCAAATGGTTTATCTACAACGTCGAACCGTGGGCGCCCGCGGTCCGACGGGGCAGATTAGAGAACAAAAAAACGTCTGCAACAGCTTGCAGACGTTATGCCAAAGCGAAAGTACCCGCACGGCGGGTGTACGCGCCTCGTCATCCCCGGTAGTCCGCAGGGGCTGGCATGCCGCATCCTTATGATGCGGCGGGAAACAGGCAAGTATTCTGGCTTATCGCCCGCATTCCCAGGGGGAATGCAGGTTCCGGCGCCTTCCCGGAATCCTCCAGTGGCATCTGCCGGAACAACAGCGAATCACAGCAACGGCCTTGCGTGGGGTTCACACCCAACTTCCATGACCGGTTTCCCATATGTGATTGTTCTTTGTTTTATCGTTCCTGAAGCGAAACCAATATACCATCGTGGATTTCCATTTGTCAATAGCGTTTTGAAAATATTTGCCGCTGCATTGCCGCCGGCTTGACAAATGACTTTTTTTCGCGCATACTGGACACGAAAGAACTGAAACTAGGGAAGCAGGGTGGAATTCCCTCGCAAGGCCGTTACCGTGATAGCCGGGATACTAGGTTCTATATTCCTTTGCGGGCACCGAAGGATATGGCTGGCATAGCTTTGCTTTGCAATCCCCGGCGCGCTGCGCCGGGGGTTTTTTATGACTGCATATCTGGAACAACGGCGTAATCATGGCGGCAAGCTGTTGCGCCGCGGCTATACGACTGGCAGCTGTGCTGCTGCCGCAGCCAAGGCAGCTGCCTGCCTGCTGCTGACCGGTGAAGCGCCGGCGCAGGTGGAGATCCCCTTGCCGGGTGGCAGCCGGCTGCAACTGGCGGTGGCTGCGGCGGAGAAGGCGGAAGGCAGGGCTAGCTGTGCGGTGCGCAAAGATAGCGGGGATGATCCGGATATTACAGACAAGATTCTGGTTTATGCCAGCGTCAGCCAACAGGCGGTGGGGATAACGGTCGATGGCGGCGCCGGTGTGGGACGGGTGACCCGTCCGGGGCTGGATCAACCGGTCGGTGCAGCGGCGATCAACCATGTGCCGCGGGAGATGATTGCACAATCGCTGCGTGAGGCCGCGCAACAGGCCGGCTATGGCGGCGGACTGCAGGCGGTGATCTCGATCCCGGAAGGAGAGCGGCTGGCAGCACGCACGTTTAATCCGCGTCTTGGGATTATCGGCGGCCTGTCGGTGATCGGTACCAGCGGCATCGTTGAGCCGATGAGCGAGCGGGCATTTGCCGATACGATTCGTCTGGAGCTGGCGCAGTGCCATGAGGACGGCAGGGATGCCCTGTTGCTGACGCCTGGCAATTATGGCGAGGATTTTGCAAGAGAGACGCTGGGGCTTTGCCTGGCCGGCCATGTCAGCTGTTCCAATTTCATCGGCGAAGCGATAGATAGTGCGGTGGAACTGGGATTTTATCATATTCTGCTCGTCGGACATATCGGGAAATTATGCAAGTTGGGCGTGGGGATTCTGAATACGCATTCTGCGCATGGCGACGCACGCATGGAAACCTTGCTCGCCTGCGCACTTGCGGCTGGTGCTGATCTGCCTCTGCTGCGAGCGCTCTCTGGCTGCGTCACCACGGATGCTGCGCTGGATTTGCTGCGCCGGGCAGACCTGCTGACGCAAACGATGGCGGAACTGGGCGGACGAATCGAAAGTTGTCTGCAGCGCCGGGTGCCGCCGCAGGTAGAGATTGGCTATATCTGTTTTACCAATATCCCGCGCCCAAGCATCCTGATGCAGAGCGGAAATGCACGGAAAATGATGCAGTACTGGAGGGGAGAGAAATGATCCATTTTGTTGGCGCTGGTCCAGGCGCGCTGGATCTGATTACGCTGCGCGGTTGGCGGCTGTTGCAGCAGGCGGATGCGATTGTTTATGCCGGTTCGCTGGTCAATCCGGAGCTGCTCCAATATGCGAGGAGCGGCTGTGAACTGCATAACAGCGCCGAGATGACGCTGGATGAGGTGATTGCCGTATTGGTACGTGTTCACCGGGCCGGTGGGGTGGCAGTGCGGCTGCATACAGGCGATCCGGCGATTTACGGCGCAATCCGTGAGCAGTTCGACCGTCTGCGCGCAGCAGGTGTGCCTTTTACCGTTTGCCCGGGTGTTTCCAGCCTGTTCGCTGCCGCTGCTGCGCTGGAAGCGGAATATACCCTGCCGGAGGTGAGCCAGAGTCTGATCGTGACGCGTATGACGGGGCGTACGGCAATGCCCACGCAGGAAAGCATTGCTGCTTTTGCCACACATGGCACAACGATGGTTATCTTTCTCAGCGCCGGCATGTGCCAAGCCGTGCAGGCTGAATTGTTGACCGGTGGTTATGCGGCGGATACGCCGGCAGCGATCGTTTATAAGGCGAGCTGGCCGGACGAACGCGTTTGCCGCTGCACAGTCGGCACGCTGGCGGAATGCGCAGCGCGGGAAGGTATCGATCATCTTGCCCTGCTGCTGGTCGGACATTTTCTTGGTGAAGACTATGCGCTTTCCAAATTGTATGATCCCACCTTTAGCACCGCTTTCCGGCAGGGGAAACAGGAATGAAGGCGGCGATCATCAGCTTCAGCGCGCAGGGAGAGACGCTGGCAGAGCGCATCGCCCAATTGCTGGTTGCGGCTGGTGATCTGGCGGAGTCGTCGCGCTGTGCGCCGGATGGTTTGCAGACATGGACAGCAGCGCATTTTGCCGGCGACGCCCTGATCTTTGTCGGCTCCTGCGGGATTGCAGTGCGCGCGATCGCACCATTGTTGGAACAGAAGACGAGCGACCCGGCTGTCGTGGTAGTTGATGAATGCGCGACATATGTGATATCCCTGCTTTCCGGCCATATCGGCGGAGCGAATGCATTGGCATCCCGGCTGGCAGCAGGGCTGGGCGCGACAGCGGTGATTACGACCGCCACCGATCGACGGGGACTGTTTTCCGTGGATAGCTGGGCGATAGCGCAGGGGTTACGCATTGCCACGCCGGAACGTATCCGCGTGGTTTCTGCCCGGCTGCTGGCTGGGCAGGAGATCCGAATCGACAGCTGCCTGCCGTTTGACAGCGCTCCGCCGCCGGGGGTAAAACTTTGCCACAGCGGCGGCGATATCAGCATCGACTGGCAGCGCACATGCGATGCTGCTGCATTGCAGCTGGTACCGCCATTGCTGACCCTGGGAGTTGGCTGTCGGCGCGGGGTAACGGCTGGCCGGCTGGAGGCGCTTTTTCAACAGATCCTGCATTTGGTGAATTGCCATCCGCTCGCGGTTGCCCGCGTCTGTAGCATCGATCTCAAGGCAGGCGAAGCCGGATTGCTGGAATTTTGTCAACAGCATGATCTGCCGCTGGCGACCTTTTCCCCTGCTGCGCTGATGGCGCTCCCCGGCTGCTTTGCCGTTTCCGATTTCGTCATGCGGACGACGGGCGCGGATAATATTTGCGAACGTAGCGCGATATTGGGCGCGGGCAAAGGCGCGAGACTGCTGCAGGGAAAGATGGTGCAGGAGGGCGTGACAATGGCGCTGGCGATCGCACCGCCGGCAGCATATGTACTCAGCTTTGCGGAGACAAAGGAGAGGAGAGAACGGAAATGAAGCGTTTGTATGTGGTGGGGATCGGGCCAGGAGATGCGGCGCAGATGACGATTGCCTGTCGCACAGCTTTATGCGCGGCAGATACCCTGATTGGCTATACGAAATATATCGAGCTGGTCGCTTCGCTTTTCCCGCAGAAAAAGCTGCTGACGACAGGGATGCGCCAGGAGGAGGCGCGCTGCCATAAAGCGCTGGCGCTGGCTGCCGCCGGCGAGACGACCGCACTCATCTGCAGCGGCGATGCAGGTGTTTATGGGATGGCGGGTCTGGTTTATGAGCTTTCCCCACAATATCCGCCGCTAGAGATCGAGGTTGTCCCCGGCGTGACGGCGGCTATGGCCGGTGCGGCGTTGCTCGGCGCACCGCTGACTAATGATTTCGCGGTGATTAGCCTTTCCGATCTGCTCACGCCATGGCCGCTGATCGAAAAAAGGCTGAACCATGCAGCGGCAGCGGATTTCTGTTTGGCATTGTATAATCCGGCCAGCCAACAGCGGCGGGACCATCTACGCCGGGCGACAGAGATTTTGCTTCAACATAAAGCGCCGGATACGTTGTGCGGCCTGGCACGCTGTATCGGTAGAGAAGGGCAGTCGGCATCACTGCTGACGCTTGCGCAGCTGGCTGATGCGGAGGCAGATATGTTCACAACGGTTTTTATCGGCAATGCGGAGACAAAAGAGATCAGCGGCAAAATGGTGACGCCGCGGGGGTATCATCTTGACTGAGATCGTTTTATTCGGCGGCACGGCGGAAGGCAGGCAGTTGGCGGAGTTCCTGGCTGCGCGTCAAGTGGAAGCCCTGCTTTGCGTGGCCACGGCATATGGCGCGGCCTTGCTGCCAGCGTTGGATACCGTGCGCGTACATTGCGGTAGCTTGGATGCGGCAGCGATCCGCAATCTGCTGGAGCAGGAGCAGCCGCGGCTGGTGATCGATGCCACGCATCCATATGCTGCGGCAGCCAGCAGCAATATCCATAGCGCATGTCGCTGTTTGGGACTTTCCTGTCTGCGGCTGCGGCGTGAGCAGCAGGCTGGTAGCGACTGCCGCCGCTTTCCGGATCTGACGGCGTTGACAGAATGGCTTGGGCAGCAAACGGGCGTCATCTTTTCCACGCTGGGTGCAAAAGAAGCGGCTGCTTTGACTGCGGTGCCGGACTATGCGGCACGCATTTGGCTGCGTATCCTGCCGGATCCAGCCGGGCTGGCCGCTTGTCTGGCAGCTGGATTCGCGGCCAAGCAGATCATCTGTATGCAGGGGCCGTTTTCTGAAGCGCTCAATCTTGCCATGTTCCGCGCTGCGCATGCGACGATCCTGCTGACTAAGGATTCCGGCGTTGCCGGCGGTTATGGCGAAAAGTTGGCGGCGGCAAAGGCTTGCGCCATGCGTGTGGCAGTGCTTTCCAGACCTGCGGAGCAGGAGGGATATCTTTTACATGAGATCATGAAGATGATCTGTAACAGGCTACCATATGCAGCTGAGGCAGAAGGGAAAAAGGAGCGGGAAAGATGAAATATGTCGATATCATCGGCGTAGGAATGGGCGCGGATACGCTGACTGCAGAAGCCGCATGCGCGCTGGCGCAGGCGGATCTGTGGCTGGGCGCCGGAAGCGTGCTTGCGCAGTTTGCCCCTGCCGATAAGCCGTGGCAAAGCGGTTATACGCCGCAGGCGGTGGCGGCAGCGATCGAGGAATGTCCGGCCACTCGCTTTGCCGTGCTTGTTTCCGGTGACAGCGGTTTTTTCAGTGCAGCAGCGGGGATCAGCGCTGCTTTGGCTGACGATATGCGTTATACGCTGCGTGTTTTGCCGGGTATCTCTTCGTTGAGTTATCTGTTTTCCCGCTTATGCCGCCCTTGGCAGGAGGTAGCGCTGATCAGCCGGCATGGCCGGCAGGGGAATTTGGTGGATACGGTACGCCGCAATCGCCTGACTTTTGTGTTGAGCGGGAATCTGGCTGTTGAGGGCGCTGCTCTGGCTGCTGCCGGCTTCGGCGGACTGCAAGTCTGGCTGGGGGAAGAGCTAGGCCGGCCAGGAGAGCGCATCCTTGTGACAACCGCAGCGGCGCTGGCTGCCAGCGGGGGCGGCGGGCAGGCGGTTTTTGTGGTGGAAAACCCTGATTTTGATTCGCGTACCAGGGTGGGTATCACGGACAGTGCTTTCCAGCGCAGTCATGTCCCAATGACCAAGGCAGAGATCCGCGCGGTGGTGATGAGCAAATTGGCGCTTGCACCGCAAGCGATTTGTGCGGATATCGGTGCGGGCAGTGGCGCGGTGACGGTGGAGATGGCGCTGGCTGCCTATGCCGGACATGTTTATGCTGTAGATCAGGATCCGGAGGCGATCCGTCTGGTCGAGGCGAATTGTCGCGCCTTTCATCTCGGCAATGTGGAGGCGGTGTTGGGTAGCGCGCCGGTTGCCTTGGCAGATCTGCCGCCGCTGGATGCAGCGTTTATCGGTGGCAGCAGTGGCACCTTGCCGGCAATTTTCTCCCTCCTGCGCAGCAGGCAGCCAAGGCTGCGCTTGGTGGTGACCGCGGTGACGCTGGAAACCCTGACTGCGGCGCAGGCGGCCTTTGCGGAACAGGGGATCGTGGCAGAGATCGTGCAGATCAGCGTAGCGCGTGCCGAAGCGGCGGGCAGCTTGCATATGCTGCGCCCGCTCTCGCCGGTATTCATCCTCAGCGGAGGCGGCGATGAATAAGGGCAGGGTGATGATTGCCGGGACGCATTCCGGCTGCGGCAAAACGACTGTTATCTGCAGCCTGCTGGCTGCGCTGAAAACAAGAGGGTTGGCGCTTTCCTCCTTCAAATGCGGGCCGGATTATATTGATCCGATGTTCCATCGGCAGGCGATTGGCGTTGCCGCCTGCAATCTCGATCCTTATTTCTGTACGCCGCGGCAGCTGCGACAGCTGCTTGCGACATATGGTAGAGGTATCTCCCTGCTCGAGGGAGCGATGGGCTATTATGACGGCGTGGGTGCCAGCGGCTGTTACAGCGCTTATGATGTTGCGGCGGCGACCGCTACGCCGGTCGTGCTGGTCGTTGATGCCCGCGGCATGTATGCTTCCGCCGGTGCGTTGTTGCAGGGGTTTGCCGCCTATCGGCAGGATAGCTTTTTATGCGGGGTGATCTTCAACCGTGCTTCCGACTCGCTTTACGAAGGATTGCGTCAGCTGGCACTTCGGGCTGGATTTTTGCCGCTCGGTTTTTTGCCGCCGACTGCGCCAGCAGGCTTTGCCAGCCGGCATCTCGGCCTGGTCACGGCAGCGGAAACCGAAAATTTACCGCAAAAACTAGCATTGCTCGGTGAATTGGCTGAGCGTCATATCGACCTTGATGGCTTGTTGGCATTGGCGGCACAAGCGCCGCCGATAGCGGAACAACCGCTGCAACGGCAGCCGCTGGGACGGGCGCGGATCGCCGTTGCTAACGACGAAGCGTTCTGTTTCCGCTATGCGGAAAACTTGTCCTTGCTGCAGGCGCTTGGCTGTGAGCTTTGCTTTTTCAGCCCGCTGCATGACCGCTGCCTGCCCTCGGGATGTGCCGGGCTTTATCTGTGCGGAGGCTATCCGGAATTGCATCTGCCCGCGCTGGCGCAAAACAGCACCATGTTGCATGCTGTGCGGGAGGCGATCAACAGCGGCATGCCGACGGTTGCGGAATGCGGCGGATTTCTCTATCTGCACCAGAAACTGGACGGCATCCCTTTAGCGGGCGTGATCGCTGCTGAGGCGTGGCGTGGCGGCAAATTGCGGCATTTCGGTTATGTCGAGCTGCGGGCGCAGGAGGATAATCTTCTTTGCGCTGCAGGCGAGCGCATCCGCACGCATGAATTCCATTATTATGAAAGCAGCGATCCTGGTGCCGGATTTCATGCACAAAAGCCGCTGCGCCTGCAGGGTTGGGATTGTGTGCACAGCACAAAGACATTATATGCGGGTTTTCCGCATCTTTATTGGGAAGCAGCCCCGCACTTTGCGGAGAATTTTGTAAGGAAGGTATTGCGATATGAAACAGAATCAGCAGGTCCCATATTGGAAACCGCTGGCCGTACTGCAGAAAGAGATTAGGCCGGCTGATGCGGATATTTATGCCGCCTGCCTGGCCCGGTTTGACCGCGTGGCAAAGCCGCTCGGCGGCCTTGGTGAACTGGAGCCGTTGCTAGCAAGGGTGGCCGCTGCGCAGCATGATGTTCTGCCGGATGTCTCGCGCAAAGCGCTGCTTGTTTTTTGTGCGGATAATGGCGTGGTTGAAGAAGGCGTAACCCAGTGTGGCCCTGAGGTGACGACGGCGATCGCCCGAATGATGGCTGCCGGGCGTTCCAGTGTCTGCGTGATGGCACGTACCGCTGGCGCGCAGGTGTTCCCGGTTGACGTCGGCATGCGCGAGACCGTCCCCGGCCTGGCTGCCCACAAGTTCAGCTGCGGTACAGAGAATATCCTGCATGGAGCGGCGATGTCGCGGGAAACAGCGATCGCCGCCATTGAATTGGGTGCAGCGATGGCTGCGGCAAGGCGGGAAGAAGGCTATTGCCTGCTGGCTACAGGGGAAGCGGGCATCGGCAATACGACAACGGCTGCAGCGATGGCTGCGGTACTGTTGGAACAATCCGTGGAAGCGGTGACCGGCCGTGGCGCCGGGTTGAGCGATGAAGGGCTGCGGCGTAAGCAGGAAGTGATCCGCGGTGCGATCGCGGTGAACAGACCGGATGCTTCGGATCCGCTGGATGTGTTGAGCAAATTAGGCGGTCTGGATATCGCGGCGATGACCGGTGCTTTTCTCGGTGCGGCTGCTGCCGGACTGCCGGTGGTGATGGACGGCGTTATCTCCGCTGTCGCCGCGCTTTGCGCAGTACGGCTGCAGCCCGCTACGCGTGATTATATCCTACCTTCGCATCTGGGCGCGGAACCTGCTGCCGGTTTGCTCTGCCGGGAACTGGGCTTTGCCCCAATTTTACATGCCGCGATGCGACTGGGTGAAGGAACGGGTGCGGTCGCGCTCTTTCCGCTGCTTGATCAGGCGGCTGCTGTTTATCATCAGGCTGCGACTTTTGCGGATATCGCAGTGGCGCAGTATGAGAGGTTTTCATGCTGATTTTGGTCCAGGGTGCTAATGGCAGTGGCAAAAGCTTTTATGCCGAACGGCTTGCCGCGGCTTTTTCGCCGCAGCGATATTATCTGGCAACGATGCGGCCTTTCGGTGCGGCGGGTGCGGCGCGGGTGCAGCGACATCGCGCGCAACGCGAGGGGCTGGGCTTTATTACCATGGAGTTGCCCTGCAGTTTGCAGGCTGCGCAACCGCCGCCGCAGGCCGTTGTTTTGCTGGAGGATGTTTCCAATTTACTGGCAAATGCGATGTTTGAACAGGGGATGGCAGCTGCAGATGTACTCGCGGATATCCGTGCGCTTTGTGCGCGGACAGCTGTAGTGGTTGCCGTGACGATCAGCTGCTTTGCGGCTGGCGATTATGATGCGGAGACAAAGCACTATTTAGCATCGCTCGCCTGGCTGAACGGGGAGCTTGCCTGTTTGGCGGAAAGCGTGGTCGAGATGCAGGATGGTGTTCCGTTTTACCGGAAAGGAGAGGCATATGCACAGATTGGATCCGCTATGGCTGGCGATCAGCACATATAGTATCTGCCCGGCGCCGCGAGTCGCCTGGCAGGCTGAGTCGCAGCCGCGTATGCATGTTGTGCTGGCCTGTCTGCCGCTCGTCGGCGTGTTGCCTGCCCTGATGCTGCTGCTTTGGCAGCGTTTATGCTGGCTGCTACAGGCGGGAACCCTGCTTTTTGGTGCAGGCGCCGCCTTGCTGCCCTTGCTGGTGACCGGTGGTATCCATATGGATGGTTTTATGGATACGCTGGATGCGCTCGGCTCGCGCCAACCGCGCGAGCGAAAACTGGCAATCATGAAAGATCCACATGCCGGTTCTTTTGCTGTGATCGGTTGTACGGGCTATCTTTTGCTCAGCTGCAGTTTCTATACGGCGTTGGCAGCGGATACCCGTCTTTGGGTGGTTGGCTTGGGGTTTCCGCTTGCACGCGCGCTTTGTGCATTTTGCGTATTCAGTATGCCGTCCGCAAGGCCGGGCGGGATGCTGCATGCGCTCAGCCGGGGCGTATATGATCGCCGCGCTGCCGGCATCATGCTGTTGACTGCGCTGATCTGCCTGGCGGCGATGCTGCCTTGTGGCTGGATGCTTGTTTTGATCGTGGCAATAGCCGCCGCAGCATGCTGTTTTGGCTATCGCTGCATGGCGCGGCGGCAGTTTGGCGGGGTGACTGGGGATACCAGCGGTTTCTTTATCCAAAGCTGTGAGCTTTGTTTGTTGGCTGCCTTTTGGCTGGAGGGAAGGCTATGAATCCTGTTCTGCTGATCCGCCATGGCGCGACGGCGGGGAATCTGAAGAAGCGTTATATTGGGCGTACCGACCAGCCGCTTTGCGCGGCGGGCGAGGCACAGCTGCGCCGTTTGGCAGATGATTTGCCGCCTTGCGACCATCTATTCTGCAGCCCTTTGCTGCGCTGCCGGCAGACGGCGGCATTGCTTTATCCAGGGCATAACGTCTGCCTCGTCGATGATCTGCGCGAATGCGATTTTGGTAAATTTGAAGGAAAAACGGCTGATGAACTGGCAGGGGATGCGGATTACCACAGCTGGCTGGCTGCGGGCTGCCTGACGCCGCTGCCTGGTGGCGAAGCGGTTGATACATTCAAACAACGCTGTACGCAGGCATTTGTTCACATACTGACAGCAGCACCCCCGGGCGATCGCATAGGCTTCATCATTCATGGCGGCTGTATCATGGCGATCTTGGAGCGGTTTGCAGAACCAAGGATCGAGTTTTACCAGGCGCATTTGGATAATGGACATTATCTTGCTGCCGACTGGCGGGCGGGCCGGCTTTTCCTGACGGGAGGTTCTTTGTGCTGATCTATACTACTGCTGCGTTGGCCTGTGGTTTTATGGTTGATCTTCTGTTTGGCGATCCGCAGGGCTGGCCGCATCTCGTGCGCGCGATGGGCGCCTGGATCAGCCGGCTGGAGCGCCTGCTCTATCCGTTGGCGCAAAAGCGCCGTGCCGGTGTCTATCTGGTGCTGCTAACCGTGCTGCCAGCCTTCTTTTTGCCGTTGTTCTTGCTCTGGTGCGCTTTTCAGCTCTCCCCCTGGCTGTATTTTGGATTGGAGACGCTTTTTTGCTGGCAACTGCTTGCCACGCGCAGCCTGCAGCAGGAGAGCGGACGTGTTTTTAACGCATTGCAGCGGGGTGATCTCGCGGCGGCCAGGCTTGCGCTTTCGATGATCGTCGGGCGGGATACGGAGCAGCTGGACGCTGCCGGCATCAGCCGCGCGGCGGTGGAGACGGTGGCGGAAAACACCTGTGACGGCGTGGTAGCGCCGCTCTTTTATCTCGCTTTGGGCGGTGTGCCGCTCGCCTGTTTATATAAAGCGGTCAATACGATGGATTCGATGGTTGGCTACCGCAATGCGCGCTATCTCGATTTTGGTCGCTGTGCGGCCAGGCTGGATGATGTACTGAACTGGCTGCCTGCCCGCTTGAGCGCTCTGCTGATTATTTGCGCCGCTGCGCTGAGCAGGATGGACGTGGCTGGCGCATGGCGAATTTGGCGGCGTGACCGGCGTAAACATGCCAGCCCGAATTCCGCGCAGAGCGAGGCGGCAATGGCGGGCGCGCTCGGTTTACGCTTGGCAGGCGACGCCAGCTATTTCGGCGTGATCCATCATAAGCCGTGGATTGGCGACGCCCTCAGACAGATTGTGCCGCAAGATATCCGTTGTGCACATCAGTTGCTTTATCTGGCGGCGCTGCTGATGCTGGTGTTGGTTTTGCTGTCACGGGGGGTGATGCTGCTTGCAACGATTTGAACATGGTGGCGATGTTTATGGCGCAGACGGCACCGCGCTGCGGCTGGATTTTTCCGTCAATACGAATCCTCTTGGCTTGCCACCGGCTGTGGACAGGGCATTGCGTACGCATCTTTCCGAGCTGGCCCATTATCCTGACCCAGCCTGCCGTGCGCTGCGCGCTGCCCTGGCGCAACGGCATGGCTTGTCCAGTACATCCGTACTCTGCGGTAATGGCGCCTCTGAGCTGATTCTTGCACTTTGCGCCTGCGTCAGACCAAAGCGGGTATTGCTGACTGCTCCAACGTTTTCTGAATATGAACGCGCTGCCTTGCGTTATGGCAGCACAGTTCGCTTACATGCGTTGGATGCGGCGGCGGATTTTGTCTTGGATCGCCGGATTCTGCTGGAAATAGAGGCCGGGGCAGATATCCTCTTCCTTTGTACGCCCAATAACCCGACTGGCCGTCTGGCCGACCGGGACCTGCTGGAAGAAATTGTCGCCGCCTGTCAGCGGCGTGGTATCCTGCTGCTGCTCGATGAATGTTTTCTGGATTTTACGATGGGGGAGAGCCTGCTGCCACTGCTGCACCGTTATCCCGGTTTGCTGATCCTGCGTGCGTTCACAAAAATCTATGCGATGGCCGGTCTGCGCTTGGGCACCCTGTACAGCGCGGATCAAGAATTGCTGCAGCAGATCGCTTCTTATTGTCCGACCTGGAGCGTTTCCACTGCAGCGCAGATTGCCGGACTGGCGGCATTGCAGGAAAAGGACTGGCTTAGCGATACGCGCCGTTTGATCATCGCAGAGCGTACTTATATGACGCGGGCTCTGCGGGAACTTGGGCTATATGTTTGTCCCAGCGACGCCAACTTTCTGTTGCTGCGCAGCGAGCAGCCGCTCTGGCAACCTCTGCGCGAAAAAGGGCTGCTAACGCGCTGCTGTGACAATTACAGCGGGCTGGACGAACGCTATCTTCGTATCGGCGTGAAAACGCATGCAGAAAATGAGATCCTGCTGCATGCGATCAGGGAGGTGCTGCATGGTTAAAGCGATCATGATCCAGGGAACGATGTCCAATGCAGGAAAGAGCCTGCTTTGTGCTGGCTTATGCCGCGTGTTTCGGCAGGATGGGTACCGTGTGCGGCCGTTCAAGGCGCAAAATATGGCGCTGAATTCGTATATCACGGCAGAAGGCCTGGAAATGGGGCGGGCGCAGGCGGTACAGGCGGAGGCCTGCGGCGTAGCGCCCAGCGTGCGCATGAATCCTATTCTGCTCAAGCCGGTAAGCGACGGCAGTTCGCAGGTAATCGTCAATGGCGAGGTGCGCGGCAATATGCGGGCGGCGGATTATTTTGCCGCCAAGCGCAGCCTGCAGCCGGATATTCTGCGCGCTTACCGCTCGCTGGCGGCTGAAGCGGATATCATGGTGATCGAGGGGGCGGGCAGTCCAGCAGAGATCAATCTCAAGCAGGATGATATCGTCAACATGGGCATGGCGCGCCTTGCCGACGCACCGGTGATCCTGGTGGGCGATATCGACCGCGGCGGTGTTTTCGCCCAGCTTTATGGTACGATTGCGTTGCTATCCGCGCAGGAACAGGCCATGGTGAAAGCCGTGGTGATCAATAAATTCCGTGGTGATGCCGCCCTGTTGAAGCCAGGGTTGGCGCAGCTCGCAACGCTGACCGGCAAACCGGTTGCCGGTGTGCTGCCATATCTGGAGGTAGATATCGAAGATGAGGATAGCCTTGCCGACCGGCTGCAGCGGCGGCATAGCGATGCGCTGATCGATATTGCAGTGATCCGTCTGCCGCGAATTTCCAATTTTACCGATCTGTTGGCGTTGGAGACGACAGCTGGCATCGGCGTGCGTTATGTTCAGCGTGTGGAGCAGCTGGGAGATCCGGATATGGTGATTCTGCCGGGGACGAAGAGCACGATTTCGGATCTGAAATGGCTGCGCGGCAGCGGATTGGCTGCAGCGGTGACCAGGCTGGCAGCAGCGGGAAAACTGATCTTCGGTCTTTGTGGCGGCTATCAGATGCTCGGGCGTTGCATACGCGATGCGGCGGGCGTGGAAGGTGGCGGTGAAATGGAGGGGCTGTGCCTGCTGCCGGTAGAAACGGAGTTCCTACCGGAAAAACGGCGGACGCAGATGCGGGCGCAGATCTTGCAGACCAGCGGGATGCTGCAAGGGCTGGCTGGTTGCGAGATCCAGGGATATGAAATACATATGGGGTGCACTCAGCAGCAGGCAGGCGAGCCCTTGCTGCGCTTGGCGGACGGCAGCCTGGACGGCTGCGCTTGTGGCAATGTTTATGGCAGCTATTTACACGGCTTTTTTGACGCACCGCACTGCCGCGACGCTCTGCTGACCGCGCTTTGCGCAAAAAAGGGCATCGAAGCGCAGGCGAATGCCTGTGATTTGACGGCTTATAAGGAAACGCAATATGAACGTCTGGCGGCGGCAGTGCGCAGCGGGCTGGATATGCGATTGATCTATCATATTCTGGAGGAGGGCGTATGATGGAAGTAGAAGAACGCGATGCGCAGGAAAAATGGGAACGCCTGCTGCCGGCGGAGATTGAGCGGCGCAGCTTTGCCATCATTGAAAGCGAGCTGCAGCAGCCGCTGGACCCGGTTTTGGCGCCGATAATCAAACGGGTGATCCATACGACAGCGGATTTTGATTATCTGCAATCCCTATGCTTTTCTGCAACTGCAGTTGCAGACGGGCTGTCTGCTCTGCAGGCGGGAGAGGAGATCGTTACCGATACCAATATGGCGCGCGCCGGGATCAATCGTACGGCGCTCGCGCAGTTGGGGATTCGCGTAAACTGCTTCATGGCAGAGGCAGAGATTGCAGAAACCGCACAGGCATGCGGCATCACGCGTGCGGAAGCCTCGATGGATAAGGCTGCCCAGCTGCCAGGACGGCCGATATTTGCGATCGGCAATGCGCCGACCGCACTCCGGCGTCTGGATGAGCTGATCGCCGCCGGCAGGGTGCATCCATCCTTGGTGATCGGCGTACCGGTTGGGTTTGTGCATGTGGTGGAAGCAAAGGAGCAGATCATGCGCGCTGGCGTGCCCTATATTGTTGCGCGTGGGCGTAAGGGGGGCAGTAATGTGGCGGCGGCGATTGTCAATGCGCTGCTTTATCTGGCAGCCGGTATGCGATGAGCAGGCTGCTTTGCATCATCGACGGCATGACGGATGCCTCCTTTTCCGTTGCGGATTATCCGCTGCTTGCTGCGATGCGCTCTCCAGCACAGGTGCAAACCACGCCGCGGGGGCAGAAGACAGAGAGTCTAACCTGCATTTTGGCCTTGTTGGGGGTAAGTACGCCGCCACCATTCCTGCGCGGTTATGTTGAGGCGCTTGGCGCAGGGATCGATGTCGACCGCGATGATTTGATCCTGCGCATCAGTTGGCTAGCACTGCAGGAGGGAAGGTATGGGGCGCCCGTTGCCGCACCGTCGGCGCTACGGCATTCCTGTGCTGCACGCTACCATTGCCTGGGCGGCTATCAGGGGCTGCTCATCCTGCCGGGAGCAGCGGCCATGCTGGAGCAGATCCGGGTTCGCCCCTTTTTCAGCAAAGGCAGCAACAAGGCGGCAGACCTGCGGCCGCAGGGGCTGCCCTTGCTGGCGCAGATCTTTGATCAGAACTGCGCGGAGGGCATTTGTCCGGCATTCTGGGGGCAGTCGCGTCCGGTCTCTTTGCCGCCATTTCCCGGCCGGGCGGCCGTTGTCTGCGGAAGCGGGGTGATGCGCGGTATCGCACGGCTGCTTGCAATGCAGTTGCTGCCGGTTCCCGGCGCGACGGGCGATGTGGACACCGACCTTGCCGCCAAACTGGCGACAGCACAGGCAGCAGCAGAAGAATACCCATTTGTCGTGCTGCATATCAACGGCGCAGACGAGGCGTCGCACCGCCGCGATGCGGTGGCCAAACATCGTTTTCTGACACGGGTTGAGCAGCAGGTATTGCGCCCGCTGTGCAACAGCAGACATACATTATATGTGATTGCAGATCATGCGACGGAACCGTCCAACGGCCGGCATCGCGGCGGACCGCAGCCGTTGTTTTACCACGCAATGGGGAAATAGTACTGCCTGCTGGCAGCAGGAGTGCAGCGGAGAGCGGAACGGGATAAGGTGAGGAAAAAGGGGCGGATGGTGAATATGCCGAGGAGGCCTTGGCAGAAAGGGATAAGGTGAGGTAACGATGCAGGAAGAGACAAAACAGGCCTGGTTTTTTCAGCACCGGGCATGCGAATATTTCCCCTGCCATACGGTAGCGGATACTGAGGAGTTTAACTGCTTGTTCTGCTATTGTCCGCTTTATGCTCTGGGCGAGCACTGCGGAGGCAATTATCGCTATACTGCGGAAGGGATCAAGGATTGCAGCGAATGCATCTTTCCGCACCAGCGGCGCAATTATCAGGCGGTGACAGGCCGCTTTGCTGAATTGGCCGATCTGGCGCGCCGAAAGAGCTGAACGCAACATCAAGGTAGTGAACTGGCATGGCATAACCTGCCGGGGCAGGTTATGCCGCAGTAGTGGACGCCGCATTCGCCGGCGGGAAAAATTATCTTGCATGCCTCTTGACAAGCGTTTGGTACGGGTATATAATCAGCGCGTAATCAAGATAGAGAATCGGACAGGGGAGCTGCGCGGCAATGCCGCAGGCTGAGAGGAGATACGATCTCGACCCTTATACCTGATGCGGGTAATGCCGCCGTAGGAAGCTGCGTGAGCATTGCCTTTGGCAATGCTTTTTTGTTGCGCTGTCGGCATTGCGCGGTAGGTTGGAACTGCCGCATTGTCTTGGGAACGGAGAAAAGAATGAAACGCTCGCTTTGTTATTCCATCGCCGGGATCCTGCTTTTCCTGCTCTTCTGGCAGCTGTTGGCCGCCTGTTTCGTGCAGCGGGAATATTTGCTGCCCACTCCGCTGGCCGTACTGCAGTCGTTTGCGGAGAACCTGTCGCTTCTGCTGCGGCACAGTCGGTATACGATGATCGAAGCAGCCGGCGGCATGGCGCTGTCCGTCCTTTTTTCGCTGCTGTTGGCTTTGGTAATGTCGCTGTTTCGCCGTGTGCGGGAGGCGGTTTATCCGCTGTTAGTGTTGTCGCAGATGGTACCGATCGTCGTGCTGGCGCCGCTGTTCTTGATCTGGTTCGGTTATGGGATGTTGCCGAAGGTATTGGTCGTCATTTTGATCTGCTTTTTCCCGATGGTGATCCAGTCTTTGGCCGGCCTTTCCGCTGCAGACAGCGAAATGCTCGCCTTTTACCGGGCGATGGGCATGAGTCGTCGCCAGCTGTTCACCATGGTGCGCCTGCCGTTGGCCTTGCCTTACTTTTTTGGCGGTCTGCGTGTTTCTGCCGCTTATAGCGTGATGGGCGCGGTGATCGGCGAATGGCTGGGTGCAGAAGCCGGGCTGGGGTTGCTGTTAACCAGGGCGCAGCGCAGCTTTGATCTGCCGCTGACCTTTGCCGCGATCCTGGCGATCATCATCTGGAGCGCGCTGATCTTTGCTGTGGTTGCCTTGTGTGAGCATTTTTGCCTGCGCTGGCGGCGTGTGACAGCAGAAAAATGGGAGTAGGTCAGATTTGTTTACGTCTATACAGAGCCGCATTGGCTTGCATAGAAAGCATTCGACACCATGAATAATAAGGAAAAGAAAGAGGGAATCAAAAGATGAAACGGGTTATGCTCATCATGTTAGTCGCTTTTGTGCTGGTTTTCTTTGCTGCCTGCAGTGATACGCCTGCTGATGCAGTAGATGGAGAAGAGGGCGCAAACGAGGTTACGGAGCCGGAAGGCGATAGCGCAGGGGAGGAAGCGAGCGAGGAGGCAAACGGCGGCGAGCTGACGCCTGTCACGCTGGTGCTGGACTGGACGCCGAACACAAATCACAGTGGTGCATATGTTGCGCAGGCGCTGGGTTATTTTGAGGAACAGGGGTTGGATGTGGAGATCATCGAACCGGGCGATAACCTCGCACTGCAGCTTGTGGCCGCCGGTCAGGCGGATTTTGGTTACAGCTATCAGGAGGAAGTGACTTATGGCCGTGTCGCCGGCATGCCGGTCGTTTCGCTGGCTGCAGTGATCCAGCATAATACCTCTTGCTTTGCTGCTCCGGTGGAAAACGGCGTAGCTACAGTCGCTGATTTTTCCGGCAAGACTTACGGCAGCTGGGGTGGTGAAGTGGAGGAGGCCCTGCTTGATTACCTGGTCGAGCAGGAAGGCGGCGAGCCCGCTACCAAGATCAATATTGGCTCTTCGGATTTCTTTGCGGCAACGCAGGATGGCGGCATCGATTTTTCCTGGGTTTATTATGCGACGACAGGGATTGAGGCAGAGCTGCGCGGTGTGGAATTGGATACGATCTTCCTGAAAGATATTGACAGCACGTTTGATTATTATACGCCGGTGATCGTTGCCAGCGAAGACTTCCTGGCAGAAAACGGCGACCTGACCGGGCGTTTCATGACTGCGCTCAGCCAGGGCTATTGCTATTGCGATGCAAACCCGGCTGAAGCGGCGGAGATCCTGCTGGCAGCGAATGAAGGGCTGGATGCAGAGCTGATTCAGGCCGGACAGGAATGGATCGCCGGGCAGTATCAGGCAGAGGCGCCGTACTGGGGCTACCAGGATGCGGAGATCTGGAACAGCTTTTCGCAGTGGCTGATCGACCGCGGTTTGATCGAAGATGGTTTTGTTGCGGAGGATGCGTTTACCAATGATTATCTGCCGCAGGGTGAATAAGGAGTTCCGCCTTAACCGGCGGCCAATCCGTGTGCTGGACGACGTTTCGTTACAGGTGGCAGCAGGGGAATCTGTTGCCTTGATCGGTCCTTCCGGCTGCGGGAAAAGCACTTTGCTCGGGCTGATTGCCGGCTTTTTCCTGGCGGACGGCGGCGAGGTGAAGGTGGAGGGACGCGTCAGCCTGATGATGCAGCAGGATATGCTGCTGCCGCATCGCAGCGTATTGGATAATGCTTGTCTGCCGGTGGAAGTACGCGATAAAAAGCGGCTGCCCGCCGCGCGGGCAGAGGCTGCTTCGCTACTGCCTCTGTTTGGACTGGACGGATTTGGCGAAAGTTATCCGGATCAGCTTTCCGGCGGCATGCGTCAGCGCGCCGCATTGCTGCGCACGGTGATGGATGGCGGGGATTTTTGGCTGCTGGATGAACCGTTCGGCAAACTGGATGCCCTGACCAAGGAAGAACTGCAGGAATGGCTGTTCGGCATTAAAAGCCGGTTTAAGCCCGGCGTATTGTTAGTTACGCATGACATCAATGAGGCGCTTGTTTTGGCGGACCGGATTTATGTGATGAGTGAAAGGCCGGGCCGGATTAAAGCGGAATTGATGGTAGAGCGTGGGCAGCGTGAGCAGCAGCAGGCGGAGATCCGCCGGCTGCTGTTGCGCGGGAAATAAATCAGAATATTTGCAAGGTAAACGAAAAGATTGAATTAAAGCCTGATTTGGTGTACAGTTAGCATAGACAGTGGTTGCCTGATTATGCAGGCACGTCCCTGGAGGAACAAACTAAACAACGGAGGTCTCGTCTATGGAATGCACCAACAGTCGCGTGAACCAATTTGTGGCAGAATCCGCCGAGCTGTTGCAGCCAAAAAACATCGTCTGGATCGACGGCAGTGAGGCGCAGCTGGAAGCTCTGCGTGAAGAGGCCGTCAGTACCGGTGAGATCGTTCGCCTGAATCAGGAAAAGCTGCCGAACTGCTACTATCACCGCACTGCCGTCAATGACGTGGCGCGCGTAGAAGCCCGTACCTTCATCTGCAGCGGCACGAAAGAGAATGCCGGTGCGACGAATAACTGGATGGCGCCTGCAGAGGCATATGCGATGACCGACGAGATCATGGCCGGTTCGATGCAGGATCATACGATGTATGTGATCCCGTTTTCGATGGGCGTGGTGGGCTCGCCCTTTTCCAAGGTCGGCATTGAGATTACGGACAGCATTTATGTCGTGCTCAATATGGCGATTATGACCCGTGTCGGGGAAAAGGTGCTTGCTGCGCTGGGCGACAGCGATGATTTTGTGCGTGGCCTGCACAGCAAATGCGAGCTGGATGAAGAAAAACGCTACATCTTGCAGTTCCCGGAAGATAATGCCATCCGCTCCTGCAACAGCGGTTATGGCGGAAACGTCCTGCTGGGCAAAAAATGCTTTGCGCTGCGTATCGCTTCTTACCAGGGTTGGAAGGAAGGCTGGATGGCCGAACATATGCTGATTCTTGGTGTGGAGAATCCGCAGGGTGAAACGAAATACATTGCGGCTGCTTTCCCCTCTGCCTGCGGCAAGACGAATCTGGCTATGCTGATTCCGCCGGAAGGTTATCGTGCTAAGGGCTACAAAGTCTGGACGGTCGGCGACGATATCGCCTGGATCCGCATTGGCAAAGATGGCCGCTTCTATGCGCAGAACCCAGAGGCTGGGTTCTTCGGCGTAGCGCCGGGCACGAATGAAAAATCGAATCCGAACGCCCTGGCCTGCACGCGGGAAGGCACGATCTTTACCAATGTCGTGCTGAAGAAGGACGGCACGGTATGGTGGGAAGGCCTGGACAAGAACCCGCCGCATGGTGTGGAGAACTGGAAAGGTGAGCCGTGGAATCCGGATGATGGCAGCAAGGGCGCACATCCCAATTCCCGCTTTACCGCACCGGCACGTAATTGCCCGTGCATTTCGCCGGAATGGGAAAATCCGAATGGTGTTCCGCTTTCCGCGATCGTCTTTGGCGGCCGCCGCGCTAAGACCGCTCCGCTCGTTTACCAGTCTCGCGATTGGGAGCACGGCGTATTTGTCGGTTCGATCATGGCTTCCGAGACTACGGCTGCTGCCAGCGGCGCAGTGGGCGTCGTCCGCCGCGACCCGATGGCCATGCTGCCTTTCTGTGGTTACAATATGGGCGATTACTTCCAGCATTGGCTGGATATGGGCAAAAAGACGGATGCGGACAAGCTGCCGAAGATTTTCAACGTCAACTGGTTCCGTTTGGATGACGAAGGGCATTTCCTCTGGCCGGGATTTGGCGACAACTTCCGTGTGCTGGAATGGATCCTCAAGCGCTGCGCTGGTGAAGTCGATGCACAGGAAACCGCGATCGGCTATGTCCCCTATGCGGAAGATATCAATCTGGAAGGGCTCGATTATACGATCAGCGAAGGACATAAGTTCGGCATCGAAGATCTGAAGAGCATTCTGACGGTGGAAGCGCCTTACTGGCTGGAAGACATCAAGAGCATTCGTGAGTTCTATGCCAAGATTGGCGAAGCGATGCCAAAAGAGCTGCTTGCAGAAGTCGAGGCGATGGAACAGCGTCTCAAAGCATGAGACTGGACTGACGGCGATTCTGCCGCCGGTTGAAAAAGATTGAAGAGCAGGGCCTTCCTCGCTGCGAGCCGGGCCCTGCTTTGTCCTGCCTTGGCGGGACGGAAAGGAGTTTTGCATGACCGGGCTTTCCCAGGAATGGCGGGCGATGCTGGCTGGGATGTTCTGCTGTACGATATTTGGATTCAGCTTTATGTTTTCACGCATCGCTTTTACCGTAGCACCGTTGAGCGTGGTGCTGGCCAACCGTTTTTTTGTTGCCTGGCTGGCCTTGAGCGTAATGGCTTGCAGCGGACGTTTTTCTTTCCGGCTGCGGAGCAAGCGTTGGCCGCGGCTGCTGTTGCTCGCCCTGTTCGAACCGCTGATCTATTTTCTTTGCGAAAGCTGGGGAGTACAGCTGACCAACGCCTCCTTTTCCGCAGTGATGATCGCGCTGATTCCGATTTTTTCCCTGCTGTTCGGCACGCTGTTCCTGCACGAGAAAGCAAGCCTGGCGCAAACGCTGTTTGCGCTGCTCTCGATTAGCGGCGTTATCCTGATCTCGTTGATCGGCAGCAGCAATGGAACCGTCAGCTTGCTTGGTTTCCTGGCTTTGCTCGGCGCTATCGCCGCTGCAGTCGGTTTTAATGTGATCAGCCGCTGGATCTCGGATGAATTCAGCCCATTCGAACGTACTTATGCCGCGTTTACGATGGGTTTCATCTTTTTTACATTTTTGGCGCTGGCGGAAAATCAGGGGGATATCCAGGCCTTGCTGCAGCCGTGGCATACGCCGAACTTTGTCGTGCCGGTGCTTTATCTGGGGCTGCTTTCTTCTGCCACCGCTTATATGCTGTATAATTATGCGCTGACGTATTTGACGATCACACGTGCTTCCATCTTCGCCAACTGGACGACCGTGGTTTCGGTTTGTGCCGGCGTTGTTTTTTTGCAGGAACCGTTCGGTCCTGCCCAGGCAGCAGGCTGTCTGATGATCCTTGTCGGTTTATATGGCGTTAACCGCTCGCCGCGTAAGGCTGTCCATCAAAAGCAGGAGGCTGCGTTGTCAACGGAGAAATAAAGAGACAAAGCCGATGCATATGAATTGCGGTTGTGCCTGCGCAGCGCGACAGGCCTGCCGTTGAAGGAGAGAATATGACCGAATATCAAAAGCAGGCTGCGCCGACGGAATATATCGAGATCCGCCTGGAGGCACCTCGTGAACTGGAAGAACGGCTGACCATGCTCCTGTTCGATCTGGGGGCGGAAGGTGTGGAGGTGGCGGATAATGCGATTATCATGCGCCATCTGGCAGCCGGAGACTGGGATGCCTCTGTCTTTGACGGACAGGAGCTGCCGACTGCGCGCGTGAGCCTGCGCGCGCTGACGCCGCTTGATGCAGCTGGCCGCGCGATGGCAGAGGCTGTGCTGGCGGAAGCCGGTGGTCTGCCGGATGTCGATATTTATTGTGATGTCGTGCCACCGCAGGATTGGCAGGAAAAATGGAAAGAAGGTTTTGTTGCCCGGCCGGTGGGCGACCGATTGTGGATTCGCCCCTACTGGGATGAAACGCCGCCGCCGGAAGGGAGGATTCCGATCAACGTTAATCCGGGCATGGCTTTCGGCACAGGCGATCATCCGACGACAGAGATGGCTTTGGAATTGATTGAGGAATATTTGCAGCCGGGCGAGCGCGTGGTAGATTTTGGCTGCGGCAGCGGCATTTTGGCCATTGCTGCGCTTAAACTGGGCGCGTCTGAGGCGATTGCTGTGGATATCGACGAGGTCTGCGGTCCGGCGGTTGCAGAGCATTTGCGGATCAATGATCTTCCTGCGGAGCGACTGCGCTTTTATGCGGCGGATATTCTGGCAGATGACAGGCTGCAGCGCAGTCTGCGGCGGGAGAAGGGGCAGCTCGTGCTGGCAAATATCAATGCCGAGGTGCTGCGTGACCTGGCTGGGGTGGCCGGCCGTTTCATGGCGCCGGGCGGTTATTTTATCGCCAGCGGCATCCTGGCGGACTATGCCGGCCCGGTGGCAAAGTCCTTGATCTACGCTGGTTTGGCGATCATCGGGCAGCGCCAGGTTGGGGACTGGGTCTCCTATGTGGCGGTGGCGGCTTATGAATGATCTGCCACGCAGGTTTTGTATCTGTAATTTTGGTTGTAAGGTGAATCAGGAAGAAGGCAGCGCGGTTGCTGCTCTGTTTAGTCAGGCTGGCTGGCAGGAGGCAGATGTATCGGCTGCGGATCTTATTATCATCAATACATGCACGGTGACGCAGATCGCGGATAAGAAGGCGCGCAACCTGATTCGTCGCCTGCACCGCTGTTATCCGCGGGCGATGATCGTGGTCTGCGGCTGCTATGCGCAGCGCGCGGCGGATGAGGTGGCTGCGTTACCTGGTGTGGCTATCGTGGCCGGCGTTGAGGAGCGCAGGCGATTGCCGCAGCTGGTGGCGGACTATCTGGCAAGCGGCGGGCAACAGCGCGCGGTGGCGCCGATCGCCGCGGTACGCCAGTTTCAGCGTATTGCGGCTGGCAGCGGACAGCACCGTGCCCGGGCATATTTGAAGATCGAGGATGGCTGCGACCAGTTCTGCCATTACTGCATCATTCCCTATGTGCGCGGTCCGGTGCGCAGCCTGCAGCCGGAGCTGGCCTTGCAGCAGGCAGAGCTGCTCCTGCAGCAGGGACATCGCGAGATCGTGCTCTCCGGCATCCATATCGGCGCTTACGGGCAGGATTTGGAACAGCCTGATGCGCTGGTGGAGTTGATTCGCCGGCTTTGCGCGCTGCCAGGCCTGCTGCGGCTGCGCTTGGGCAGCATTGAGCCGCAGCAGTTTGACGATGCATTGATCGCGCTGATCGGCAGTGAGGAAAAGCTGTGCCGCCATCTGCATATTCCGTTGCAATCCGGTTGTGACAGGACGCTGGCAGCTATGGGACGGCATTATGATACGGCGTTTTATGCGGCGTTGTTACAGCGTTTGCGCCAGACGGGTGGAGATATTGCCTTCACTACAGACGTGATGACCGGCTATCCAGGGGAGACGCCGACAGACCATGCTGCTTCGCTGGAGTTCTGTCGCAGTTGTGGTTTTGCCGGCATGCATGTGTTCCCCTATTCCCGGCGTGCTGGAACAAAGGCTGCTGCGCTGCCGCACCAGGTTCCTCAGGCGCTGAAAGCGAAGCGCGCCGCAGCTTTGGCTGCCTGTGCCTCGGATGCGGCAGCGGCGTATGCGGACCGCTGGATCGGTCAAGCGTTGGATTTTCTGGCTGAGGAGCAGGTTGAATGGGAGGGGACACCCTGTTGGCGCGGGCATAGCGGCAACTACCTTACGCTGCTGCTGCCGGTGGAAGCGGATCCTACGCCGCCGTGCTGCAGCGTGCGTGTGCTGCGCCGGTCGGGAGAGGTGCTGCTGACTGAGCGGGTGGTTGCAACAGCGCATAGCTGACGATAAAACGGAGAGATACAATATTCCGGGCGGGGAGGGACTCATGAAAAGCTTTGAACGTTTGGCGCCATCGCATATCATCAGTATAAGTTTTCTTTTGCTGATTCTGTTGGGCGCTTTTTTGTTGATGCTGCCTATCTCCACGCGCGAGCACGTCGTTACCCCATTTTTGGACGCGCTGTTTACCGCTGGGTCGGCGGTATGCGTGACAGGGTTGGTCGTTTATGATACCTATTCTTACTGGTCTTGGTTTGGGCAGGCGGTGATCCTGCTGTTGATCCAGATCGGCGGCATGGGCGTGGTAACGATGGCGATTGCTGTTTCTGTGGTCACCGGCCGCCGTATTGGCCTGCGACAGCGTTTTATTATGCAAGAAGCATTATCTGCACCACAAATGGGCGGCATTATCCGCATGACTAATTTTATTATCCGCACCATGCTTTTGCTGGAAGGAATCGGCGTTTTTCTGCTGGCGCTGCGCTTTTGTCCTTTGCTCGGTTTGGGGGAGGGGCTTTGGTATGCGCTGTTCCATGCAGTGTCTGCATTCTGTAATGCCGGTTTTGATCTGATGGGGCGCGAGACGCCGTTTGCCTCACTGACCGGATTTACCGGTGACCCGCTGGTCAATCTGCCCATTATGCTGCTAATTTTTACCGGCGGTATCGGTTTTTTTACCTGGGCCGATATCCGCACGCATAAGTTGCGCATCCATGCCTGGCGGCTGCAGACAAAGCTGGCGGTCTGTACCTCGCTGCTGCTGTTGCTGGCAGGCGCGCTGTTTTTCTATTTTTATGAATTTGCTTTGCCTGCCTGGCAGGGGATGGAACCAGAAGAACGTCTGCTGGGTGCATTGTTTCAGTCTGTGACACCGCGTACTGCGGGGTTTAATTCGGTGGATCTGACCCGCTTAAGCGGGCTGAGCATTCTGGTGCTGATTTTATTGATGCTGGTCGGCGGCTCGACCGGTTCTACAGCCGGTGGTTTCAAAACAACGTCGCTCGCTGTGCTTTTTCTCTGTGTGCGTTCGGTATTGCGGCGCGAGGAAGGGATCACCTGTTTTCAGCGCAGCATTCCTGTGGATGTTCTGAAAAAGGTTTGTACGTTGATTGCGCTTTATGCGGTGCTATTCCTGGCCGGGGCCATGCTGTTGATGTTATGGGATGACTTGGCGCCGGGAGCAGCGCTGTTTGAATGTGCTTCGGCCATCGGCACGGTGGGTTTGACGCTTGGCGTGACCACGGAATTGAGCGCCGCTTCGCGTGTGGTACTGATCTTGTTGATGTACTTTGGCCGTGTTGGTGGACTGACTATGCTTTACGCAGTGTCCGGCAGCCCGGCGCCGGCAGTTTCGCGCTTGCCGCAGGAACAGGTATCTGTGGGTTGATGAGCCAGTGATGAGATGATATGCGAGGGGGATTTGTAATGAAATCGATTCTGCTGATCGGTCTGGGCCGTTTCGGTCGGCATATGGCAATGAAGCTTCATGAGCGGCATCATGAAGTTCTGGCGATTGATCAAAATGAAAGCCGCGTGAACGATCTCCTCCCTTATGTGACCCATGCGCAGATAGGGGACAGCACGAATGATGCCTTTATTGAAACGCTGGGTGTGCGGAATTTTGACCTTTGTGTTGTGGCGATCGGTGACGATTTCCAGGCTTCGCTGGAGACGACTGCCCTGCTGAAGGAACATGGCGCACGTTTCGTGCTGGCCCGTGCCAGCCGGGAAGTGCATGCCAAATTCCTGTTGCGTAACGGAGCGGACCGTATCGTCTATCCGGAAAAGGAGACGGCGATTCGCGCCGCTGTCACCTACAGTGCAGACAATGTTTTTGATTATGTGGAGCTGACACCGGAGTATTCGATCTACGAGATCGCCGTCCCGCAGGGATGGGTCGGTAAAAGTATCGTTCAGCTGGCAGTTAGGACAAAATATCATGTTACCATTTTGGCGATAAAATATGATGATGTGCTTAATCCGTTGCCCAGGCCGGATTATGTTTTCCAGCCGGAAGATATATTGTTAATCCTGGGTATGGAAAAGGATATTCTGCATTTGATTAAATAGCGTTTTGCTTAAGCGGATGATCCCATGTCCATGTTGTTTTTTGCGTGTCCTCCGCAAAAGAAAGTAAGGATAAGCACAATAATCCCTGCAAAAGAACAGGGATAGAACGGGAATACTCCGGTTGACCGTTTGCTTGTTTCCTTTTGCCTTTTCTGATCTTGTCGCGCATATGGTTGCCAGGCATGGTTTTCCTGCGTCTGAATTGGCGCATAAGAAATGCCCTTTTATCGTACGGATCGTACGGTAAAGGGGCATTTCTTATATTATGGTCAAATCACAGGTTATTTGCTCAGGGCAGGCGTGGATGGCTACTATGGGCAAAAGGTTGGCGTTTATCAGCAAAAGTACAGTTTATGCACCAACAGCCGTCTTTGCCGGACAGAAAGTAACGGGATGCTGAAGAGGCGGAGCGGGGCGGCCTGTTTTTCCTATCGCGTTGTGATGATTAGACGTTTTTGTATGTACCCAGCATAATACCCTTTGGCGAATTGGCAAGGCGGCAGGAGAGATTATATTGATGCGGCGGGATAAGACGACCCGCGCGGGCAAAGGACGGGTATTATCCTTTTGCGAAATAATTGTTTAAGACTTCTTCCGTTTGCCGAATAAATTTATCCAGCAGTGGGTTATGGGACCGCTGAATCTGATGATAAGTCAGATAAAAGGCCATCTTTGCAAATGGAGAGAGAATGGAGCAATAAACCGGCTGTTGCTGCGGCGATTTTTCGCGAAGCATTTGCTGCATAATGAAGGAAAAGCCGACGCCAGCCCCGGCCAGATCCCAAGCAACAGACAAGCTGGGGACACGCATAAGATGGCAAAGCGTGATCCCTTCTTTGTTGAGCAGCTGCTGAATGGTGCTTTGCATGAACTGTTCGGTAATCAGGAATCTCTCATTTGCGATTTCCTGCAGACGCAGTGGAAAGAAATTGGGCGGCGTATATTGATTGATATCAACGGAACGAAACAGTGCATGCTGTGGCGGCGCAGCCAGCAAAATATGATCTTCGCCGACCAGAAGACAGTCATAGCCCGGCTCCTGAATGGGCGTCGCAAGGATAGTTGCGTCTATTTCTCCGCGGGAGAGCTGGTCGCTTAGTTCCCTGGTTGTACCATTTACGCTTTCGATCACCAGCTTCGGCATGGTCTGTTGGAAAGAACAGAGTAATTGCGGCAAGATGGTATAGCTGATCTGCGTAGGGATACCAAAGCGTATGGTATGACGGGCATTTTCAGCAAGGCGGGTAAATTCTTCATCAATGCGCGTCTGAAGCGCTAAATATTCATTGGCATAAGCTGCATATCTTTCTCCTGCAGGGGTTAGTTTGACCAGGCCGGGCTTACGTTCGAAAAGGGTAACGCCCAGTTGTTTTTCTAGATTGCTGATGTGGCGGCTTAGAGAAGGCTGCGCAACATAAAGCTGTTCCGCCGCTTTGCTGAAACTGTTGTACTTGGCTATCGCAAGTACATATTTGGCATCATTATAATTCATCGGTCGATTTTCCTCGAATGTCTTTTACACTGGAGTTGAATACGGGTATCTGTATATGACAGATGGCGATAACGATAACATTTTAGCCATGGCATAATGTGCGTAAAGCTATTTATTTTATCCATAGTTGGCGCAAGGATGTGGTTAGCGGAGAGCGGACTTCTGCTGGATTTCTGCAGCTGAAAACGCGTTGTCTCGGATGATGATACTTTATTATAGCATAACATTAACGTTATAGGAAGTTTTCCTTTTTTATATTCGACATTCTGAGAACAGATATTTATAATTAAGAAAAATTTAGATAATTTATAGAAAAATAAGAATAATAGAGAGATAAAAGGGGGCATATAGCATGGCTGAGTTTTTTGCATTTACCGGAGGAGTTCGTCCATTTTCAGAGGCCGTAAAAGTTGGTGATCTGCTGTTTATTTCCGGCCAGGTTGGGGTGGATCGGAGCAATGGGATTTTCCCGAGTGGTATTGAAGGACAGACTGAGCAGGCAATTAAAAATTTATGCATGGTATTGGGCAAGCATGGCCTGACGCTTGCTGATGTAGTGAAGATGACGGCGATTTTGACGGATAAAAAGCAGATTGCCGGTTTTAACCAAGTTTATGCAAAGTATTTCCCACAAAATCCTCCGGCGCGTACGCTGATGGTGATTCAGGATTTGGTTGGAGATGCGATCATGGAGCTGGATGCGATTGCGGAGATTAAGCAAAAATAAATACACGAGCGGAAGAGGTAGATCACACTGGAACAAGGATATTTTGCTACAGCCGCGCAAGCGTTGAAGCCGTGGCTGGTTGAAGTATATCAAAGTCTCCACCAATATCCAGAGCTTTCCGGGCAGGAGTTTGGGACTTGCCGCCGGATCAAGTCTTTCCTGACGGAAAATGGGATAGTGCCGGATGAGAATTTTGCGGAACCCGCTGTTGTCGCCATGTTGCGTGGGATAATGGGTGACCATGTGGTAGCGCTGCGGGCAGATATGGATGCCTTGCCGATCCGGGAAAACAGCGGCGTCCCCTTTTCCTCTCATCATGAGGGGATCATGCACGCTTGCGGGCATGATGCGCATGTTGCAATGCTGTTGGGCGCAGCCAGACTGTTGCAGGCCCGCCAGAGTGAATTGCCCGGGCATGTCCGCTTGATTTTTCAGCCGTCTGAAGAAAAACACCCAGGCGGAGCGCTTGCCCTGATTGAGCAGGGAGTTCTGGAAAGTCCTCCGGTTGAGGCGATATTCGGGCAGCATGTCCAGACGCATATTCCGGTGGGGAAACTGGGGATCATGAGCGGCCCGTTTATGGCGGCTTCAGATGATTTTACGATCCGGATCATTGGTTGCAGCTGCCATGCAGCGCATCCGGAACAGGGAATTGACGCGATCGTCATCGCAGCGCAGGTGATCCTGGCACTGCAAAGCATCGTTAGCCGCAATACAGATCCTGTGCAGCCGATCGTGCTTTCGGTCAGCACGATCGAGGGTGGCAAGAAAACAAATATCGTAGCGGATTGCGTGACGATGCGGGGTACTTTGCGTACCTTAAGCGAAGAGGTGCGGGCGAGGACAAAAGAGCGCATGCAGCATATTGTGGGCGCGGTGGCTGTTGGCAATGGCGGGGAAGGCGAGATTGATTTTGAACCGGGATACCCGGTGGTATATAATGACCCGGATTTGTCCGCACAGGTCAAAGCATCGGCTGCTGCAGTGCTGGGAGAAAAGAATGTTTTTGCGATTGCGCATCCGACAATGGGCGGCGAGGATTTCTCCCGCTATCAACAACACTGTCCGGGCGTGTATACGAATTTAGGCTGCGGCAATGCGGCGGCCGGCATTTCGGCGCCGATCCATACGGAAAAATTCCGTATCGACCTGGATTGTTTGCCGCTGGGTGCGGCTCTTCTGGCACAGCAGGCTTGGGATTATTTATGTAGTTTATAATTTTATGATAAGTGAGGGTGTTGGCGTATGAACGAAAAAGCATTGCGGGAGTACATCGTGGGTCTGAACATCGATGATCTGGTTACTTTGGATCTGCGTGGTTATGGCATTTCCCGCATCATCCAGGCGGCAGCTAGGCAAAAACATGGTGGTCAGCCGCTGTGCTTGAATGTCGCACGGATGTTTATGGAAAACACAAAACCAGGGGATACGGTATATATTTTCACCGGCTTTGTCTTTTCCCCTTATGGGAAGGGCGAGCTGGACGGCCTGACCGGCTCCGCCTTGTTGGCGCGCGCGCTTGTGCTCGCACTGGGTGTCAAACCGGTAATTATTTGCGAAGATATTTTGACTGCAGGAATGAAAAATGTGCTGATGGCTGCCGGGCTCAATGCGTATGATACCCTGGCGGAATGCGTTGGTCCGGTTTCCGCTGCAGTTTATGGTGTTTCTGCCCGGGAAGAAATCGCGGCGAAACAGAGGCAGGCGATCTTGGAGATGCCTTTGCCGGCAGCGATGATTACAGTAGAACGCGGCGGCAGGAATGAAAAAGGCGAGTATCACCTCGGCGGCGGCGCCAATGTTTCGCATCTTGCGGGAAAAATTGATGACCTGTTCGCTGCTCTGCGTGAAAAGGGCGTGCCGAATGCGGCGATCGGCGATTTAGGAAATGAGCTGGGTATGGGCGGCATTGCGGAAGCGGTTAAAGCTTATGTGCCTTTTGGTGCACAATGCCAATGTGATTGTGGCGGCGGCATTTGCGCCGATGTGGCGGCAGATAATATTTTGACCGCAACCACATCAGACTGGGGTTGCTATGGCCTGTGCGCGGCACTTGCTTTCCTGACGGGCAAGATTGATGTTCTGCATGATGCCTATTTGGAACAGAGGGTGCTGGAGGCGGCGAACAGGAATGATTTCCTGGATGGCTCCGGCTGGAATATTCCGGCCATTGACGGCACGCCGTTGGATTATAATTTAACGCTTGTACGGATGTTGCGTTATGTGGTTGAACAACCGATGCAAAGCGCAGGGAAATATTCGGCGCATTTTGAGCGTGTAGTAAAACTGGGCTTTTTCTCTGAACAGATTGGGGGGCAGGAATAATGGGGTTTGAAAACGCTGCTTATCGCGACTATTTTACGAAGAACTGGGACCGGCATTTGGCGACTATGCAGAATTTTTTGCGCCAGCCGTGCATCCCTTCAGATGGTGTTGGCTGCCGGGAATCGGCTGAACTGCTGATGGAGTATTACCGTGCTCTGGGCTGCCAGGAAGTCACCTTGTTGGAGACGCCGACCGGTAACCCCGGTGTGTTTGCTTATCTGGATAGCGGCGCGGAGCAGACTTTGATCAATTATTGTATGTTGGATACAAAACCTGCTTACCCTGATGGATGGGATGCGGATCCCTTTGCGGCTGAAATCGTGGACAAGCCGCCTTATGGCAAGGTGATTTTGGCGCGTGGTGCGCAAGGTCGCAAGGCTCCCTATATCTCCTGGCTGAATGCCTTGGAAGCCGTGAAGGCGATCGAAGGGAAACTGCCGCTGAATATTATTTTCCTGGCAGAATCTGAAGAGAATCTCGGCAGCCCGAATTATAAAAGCTTTTTCGAAAAGTATAAAGACCGTTTAGCCACAGCATCCTTTGCTTTTTGCCCCGGCGCCGTGCAGTCTGCCAGCGGCCAGGTGAAAATCACGCAGGGCTATAAGGGGCTGATCAATGTTCGCTTTACCTGCTCCGGAAAGTTGTGGGGCAAAGGACCGCAAAACAAGGCGACGCATGCGATGGCCCACAGCCTGATTGAGAGCCCGACATGGCGTTTGGTCTGCGCGATGGCATCGATGAAGGATCCGGTCACAGAGCGCATTCTGGTAAAGGACTTCTATGCGGATGATCAGCCGGTCAGCGATGCCGAACGGGCTGCGGCGCAGCGTCTGGTTGACGGTTTCCCGGGCAAGCATTGGAAAGAATTTTTGCCGGGCGTGGGGACGGATGTAAAATCCGCCAATGACGGGTTGAGCAATGTGGATGCAACACTGAAATACTGGTATAGCCCGAGCTTCAATATCAACGGCCTGGCCAGCGGTTTTACAGGACCTGGCACGGAAGTTTTCCGGCTGCCGAATGAAGCATGGTGTCAGTGCGATATCCGGATTCCACGCGGTTATTCTGCAAAGAATACGATTGAACGGATTCAGCGGCACTTGGTGGAGAACGGCTTTGCCGATATTGAAATGAAAGTCACGGCGGCTTATGAGCCATATCAGACTGCTCTGGACAGCAAGCTGTTGAAATCCTTCACGGATATTTTGGATGAAGAAAACATTCCCTGGACGGTATGGCCTTTTGTCGGTGGCGGCGGCCCTTGGTCGCTGTTTGCTGAGCTTGGAATGCCGGTCGTCTTTGATGCTGGCATTGGGTTTGGTGCAGGCGCCGGCGCGGTCAATGAATTTTTGGCGGTGGAAAAGAGCGCAAATTACGCCGGTATTCTTGAGGCAGAGTTGTTCTTTGCGGAATTCATCAAGCGTTTGGGGGCTTAATTAGACAGTTACCTGCAGTTTTGATTTTGATAGGCAAGGACTGAGGAATATGTTGAGAATTATTGTTTCCAGACTGCTGCAAGGAGTCGCGGTGATGATCGGCGCAACGCTGATCGTTTTCCTGGCATCGTATTTGACAGGCGATCCTGCTGCGTTGATGATGGGGGATACCGCGACCCCGGAGCAGATCGAGGAGTTTCGTGCCCTGCGGGGACTGGATAGGCCTTGGTATATCCTGTATGCCGAGTTCCTGGTCGATCTGGTGCAGGGAGATCTAGGCACGTCGATCTACTATAACCAGCCGAATGCCAGTTTGATTCTGCAGCGGCTCCCGGCTACCTTGAAGCTGGCGGCAGCGGCGCTTGGGCTTGCACTGGTGCTGGCCATTCCTTTAGGCGTTTTGGCCGCGTTGAAACGCGGCACCTGGATTGATACGGTGGTTACCTCTTTGGCGGTCGCCGGCCAGTCAATGCCGAATTTTTGGCTGGCTATCATGATGATTTTTTATTTCGGCGTTTCGAAAGGGTGGCTGCCTGTATCCGGCTCTGAGGGTTTGGAATGCCTGATCATGCCCTGTATTACCTTAATGATGCTTCCCCTGGCGCAAAACATGCGCATGATGCGTTCTGCCATGCTGGAAGTCCTGGGGGATGAATATATCAAGCTTGCACGCAGCAAAGGCCTGCGGGATATGGTGGTCACCTGGAAGCATACGTTGAAAAACGCGATCCGGCCGGTGATTACGCAGGTGGGACTGCAGATGGGATCGTTTTTGGGCGGAGCGGTGATCACGGAAACCATATTTTCCTGGCCAGGGATTGGCCGCCTGTCGGTGACTGCGATTACCATGCATGATTTCCCGTTGCTGCAGGCGATTGCAGCGATGATCGCATTGATCTTTGTCGTGATCAACTTATCCGTTGATTTGGTTTATGCGCTGCTCGATCCGCGTGTAAGGAATTGAGGTATTGCAATATGGTCAAGGCAAAAGCGCTTGTTAAAAATTTATCTTCCAGTCCTTCCGGCTGCATTGGTCTGGCCTTGGTTTTGCTGGTGTTGGTCGTTGCAGTTTTTGCGCCCTATATCGCAAACCATAGTCCGAACCAGATGACGCTGCAGGACCGTCTGGTCGAACCCGGCAGCAAGGATAGCGATGGGGAAGCTTATTATCTGGGAACGGACAGCCTGGGACGCGATGTGTTTTCGCGTTTGGTTTATGGCACGAGGCTTTCGCTGATCGTTGGCTTGGGGGGAATGGTAATTTCTCTGGTTATCGGCTGCCTGATCGGTCTGGTTGCCGGTTATACCGGGGGAATCGTTGAAACGATTCTGATGCGGGTCACGGATGTGTTCTTAGCGTTTCCCTTTGTGCTGATGGCGTTGATTTTGCTGTCGGCATTGGGCGGCGGCGTGGTGACGATTATTATCGTGCTGGGGATGGTGAACTGGACCAATTACGCCCGTGTGGTAAGGGCGGAAACGATGGCGGTCAAGCAGAGGGAATTTGTTGAAGCCTCCCACGCGATCGGAAACGGCAATATGTTCATTATCTTAAAGCACATCCTGCCAAATGTTGTTGCGCCCATTATCGTGGTTTCTACTTTTAATATCGCTACCAATATACTTGCCGAGGCTTCGCTCTCCTTTCTTGGCCTGGGGGTGGATCCGTCGATTCCCAGCTGGGGGACGATGCTGGCGGAAAGCCGAGAGAATTTGCGTAACTGCCCTTGGTGCGCCACATATCCCGGTCTTGCGATCATGTGCTGTGTGCTTGCGATCAATCTTTTGGGCGATTGGTTACGCGATTATCTGGACCCGAAGCTGAAATAGGGAAGCATGGTGGTGGTAAGGTATGAGCGTAACGATCCGTCGCTGGAACCCTATCCCTATGATCCGGAAAAGGCTAAGCAGCTTTTGGCCGAAGCCGGCGTGCCGGAAGGGCTGGAGATCAAGATTCAGACGACCACGGGCCGTTATTTGCGCGAGAAGGAAATCTCCCAGGCTGTGGCAGGTTATCTGAATGATGTGGGCTTTAATGCTTCAGTAGAAGTCCTGGATTATTCCATCCTGAATGAGTATCGCAATGCCGGTAAGGAAGGCGGCTTGGCTGAACTGAATTATATCGGCTTGGGCGGTTATTTCACCGGAGTTGGCGAGCTGGCCTGGGTTCAGTACGGAATGGTGGGCAATACCTGGCAGAACGAAGAATTTGATGCCTTGGCTGAAGAGGCAAAGCGCACGATGGATAATGAGCAGCGTCAGGAATTGCTGAACCAGTGCCAGCAGCTGGCGCATGAAGAATGCCCGTGGATTTTCCTCTTCCGGCAGCCGACGTATTATGCGATCGGTGAACGGTTGCAGAATTGGCAGTATCGTGCTGACGAATATATGTACTTCTGGGATTGTGATGTTGCGGAATAAACCGCAGCAGAAAAAGGCAGCGCCTCGCTCAGGCGGGTGCTGCCTTTTCTTCTTGCCTGAGGGCGGATTCCCGGCAGATCCGATAAATTAGACGTTGAAAGGCAGGCGGCGCATGATGATCCATATTCCAAGTATTCCGCTGAAAAACGGGGTGGAGCTTCCCTGCTTGGGTTTGGGCGTGTATCAATGTGAAGAACAAACAGAGCAGGCGGTCTTATGGGCGCTGGAAGTTGGATACCGGCATATCGATACGGCTGCTTTGTATGGCAATGAGCGGCAGGTGGGCGCGGCGGTTCGCGCTTCCGGCCTAAGGCGTGACGAGATTTTCATTACAACAAAGTTATGGGACAGCGAGCAAAAAACGCATAAGCAGTATGATGCGTTTTTGCAAAGTCTGGATCGGCTTGGCCTGGATTATATCGACCTGTATTTGATTCATTGGCCACTGCCCGGACTGGCGCTGGAATCCTGGCGAGTATTGGAGAAATGTTATCAGGAAGGTCTTGTGCGCGCGATCGGCGTGAGTAACTTTCACCAGCACCATCTGGAGGCGATTTTACCGCAGGCGGAGATTAAACCGATGGTTGATCAGTTTGAATGCCATCCGTATCATTCGCAAAAGCTGCTGCTCGCTTTCTGCAAAAAGGAGGATATCGTGTGCCAGGCCTGGAGTCCTCTTCTGCGTGGGGGGCTGATGGATGATCTGCTGTTGACTGAACTGGCATGGAAACATGGAAAAAGCGTGGCGCAAATTGTTTTGCGTTGGCATATTCAGAACCATGTGGTTCCGATTCCCAAGTCTGTACACAAAGAACGAATTTACGAAAATGCAGATATCTTTGATTTTAGCTTAGACGAAGCGGAAATGGCTGCAATCGATGGCTTGAATCGAAACCAGGCCAGACTTGATCCGGATAATCGCTAGGATGGGCCAGCTGACCGCAAACGCTATGCGGCGAACAGTATGGCAGGTCCTATCAAACAGGAAAACAGATCAGGATAATCCTGCGCAGGGATAGAATAGGCGGTGCGGTCGAACGCACAGCCTATTTTTGTTGGGCAGAAAAGGAGGCGCATTCCTCATATGGAAATGGCATTTAGCAGGAGAAAGGCAAATAACTCTGCTGCTGCGGGAGCTATTGTTTTCATCCATCTGTTCAGCGATTATGCCGCACAGAAAGAGGGTTGATTTTGTTTGACAAGCAGGATGCATAGGATTATAATTTTAATATGGGTTTATAGGGCATTTTTGTTACAATATTGAAATTAAGCAATCGAGGAAAAAGCGATGATGAATTTTCAGGAAATGATCCTGGCGCTGAATCAGTTCTGGGGAAAACATGGTTGCTTGATCGTGCAACCCTATGATACGGAAAAAGGCGCCGGAACGATGAATCCGGCTACTGCGCTGCGCGCTTTAGGGCCGGAACCGTGGAATGCGGCTTATGTTGAGCCTTCCCGGCGACCGACTGACGGCCGTTATGGCGATAACCCCAACCGGCTACAGCATTATTATCAATATCAGGTCCTGCTCAAGCCTTCGCCTGATGATATCCAGGAGCTGTATTTGGCTTCCCTGGATGCCATCGGCATTCGTGAGGAGGAGCATGATATCCGTTTTGTGGAGGATAACTGGGAGAGCCCAACCCTGGGCGCATGGGGGCTGGGCTGGGAGGTTTGGCTGGATGGCATGGAGGTGACGCAGTTCACCTATTTCCAGCAATGCGGCGGTTTTGACTGCCATCCGGTTTGCGGCGAGATCACCTATGGCATTGAACGCCTGGCGATGGTGATTCAGAAGGTTGATAGCGTCTATGATATCCTGTGGGCAGATGGCGTTACCTATGGTGACGTACACCATCAAAACGAGGTGGATTATTCCCGCTATAATTTTGAACTGGCTGATACGGATATGCTGTTCCGTCTGTTCGATATGTATGAAAAGGAATCCCAGCGTATCGTGGCGGCAGGATTGCCGCAGACCGCTTATGATTATATGCTGAAATGCTCGCATACGTTTAACCTGCTCGATGCACGCTCTGCGATTTCCGTCACAGAACGGCAGAGCTATATCGCCCGTGTGCGCAATCTGGCGCGCGCCTGCTCTGTCGCTTACTTGGAACAGCGCAAGGCGCTGGGTTTTCCTTTGCTGAAAGACCCCGCCCTGCGCGAGCAGCTTGGTCTGGATGATCAGGCGGAGCGTGAAAAGGAGGTGCCACAGGCATGACAGCAGAAAGACGCGATCTGCTTTGGGAGATCGGCATGGAAGAGGTACCGGCCCGTTTTATCCCTGCAGCAGTGAAACAGCTGGCAGCAGCTGCCGGCGAAGCACTGCGTGAGGCTGGGTTGGCGCATGAGGGATTGCGCGTTTACGCAACACCTCGTCGCCTGACATTGCTGGTAAACGGCCTTTCCGGCACTACGGCGGATAAGGAGACAGAACAGCGGGGGCCTTCGCGCAAGGCTGCCTATGACGAAAACGGTGCGCCGACCCGCGCTTTGCTCGGTTTTTGCAAAAGTCAGGGCCTGGACCCGCAGGATTTGATTGAACGTGAGGTAAACGGGAACCTTTATTTGTTTGCGTGCAAGCGCAGCCCGGGACAGCCTGCACTGCAGGTTTTGCCTGACCTGCTGCGCGGTATTGCCGAGGGGCTGTCCTTCCCCAAGCCGATGCGCTGGGGCTACCAGACGCGCCGTTTCGTGCGCCCGGTACGCTGGATGGTGGCACTGTTTGGTCAGGAAGTGGTGGATCTGGAATTTGCCGGCATTCATGCCGATCGCTTCAGCCGTGGCCATCGTTTGCTGGGTAGCGACCATATCGAGCTGGCGGAGCCGGCTGAGTATCTCCCCAAGCTGCGGGAAAACTATGTGATCTGCGACCAGGACGAACGGCGTGCCCTGTGCTGGCAGCAGATCCTGGCGGAAGCTGATCGCCTGGGCGGCCATGTAGAAGAGGATGAGGAGCTGCTCACAGAAGTGACGTATTTGCTGGAATACCCGACTGCGCTTTCCGGGCATTTCGAAGAAAAATATCTTGCCATGCCACAGGAACTGGTGATTACGCCGATGCGTGAGCATCAGCGCTATTTTCCGGTTTATGCGGCGGATGGCAGCCTGCTGCCGCGCTTTATCACCGTGCGCAACGGCAATAGCCGCTTTTTGGCGACGGTGGCTGAAGGCAATGAAAAGGTGCTGCGCGCGCGCCTGGCGGATGCGGAATTCTTTTATCATGAGGATCTTGCCGACCGGATGGAAGACAAGGTGGAGGAGCTTTCTCAGGTCGTATTCCATGAAAAGCTGGGTACGATGCGGCAGAAGGTGGCACGCATGGTGAAGCTGGCGGAAGAGATCGGCCATCGTTTGGGGTATACGGCGGAAGAGATGACGCAGGTGCAGCGTGCAGCCTACCTGGCCAAAGCGGATTTGGGCAGCCGTGTTGTATATGAGTTCCCTGAGCTGCAGGGGATTATCGGTGAGTATTATGCCAAGGCTGCCGGCGAAGATCCGGTGGTGGCACAGGCGATCCGCGAGCATTATTTGCCGCGTTTTGCCGGCGATGCTTTGCCAGAGACAAAAGCCGGCGTGGCTGTGGCGCTGGCGGACAAGCTTGACAGCATTTGCGGCTTTTTCGCCATCGGGATGGTGCCTTCCGGTTCTCAGGACCCATATGCTTTGCGGCGTGCTGCAGCCGGCTGTGTGCAGATTATCGATGCGCATGCGCTGCGCTTGCCACTGCGGGAGCTGTTGCCAGTTGCTTTTGCGCTGGTCGAGGCGGATGTCTCTTCTGCAGCAAAACAAAACCTGCTGGCCGCGGAAGAGCGCCTGGAGCTTGCGGTCCGTTTTCTGCAGCAGCGTCTGGCCAACCTTCTGGCAGAAAAGGGCGTGGAGTATGATATCGTCAATGCGGTGGAACAAATCTGTATTTTACAGGCGGAGTTCTATGGCGCTGCCTGCCGTGCGCATGCACTGCACAATTATCGCGCTGCCGGTAAACTGGCTCCGTTGATGGCGGGGTTCACTCGCGTGGCGAATCTACTGCGCAGCGGTGTACAAAAGCAGACAGACGGTTTGCCGTGCCAGGTGGAAATGAGTTTGTTCCAGGATGAGAGTGAACGGGCATTGTTCGCAGCCCTACAGGTAGCAGAGGAGAAAGCCGCTCCGCTGCTGACAGCCGGAGATTATTCCGCCGTGCTTGATGCGGCGGCAGAGTTGACGCCTTCCATCAATGCCTTTTTCGACGCGGTGATGGTGATGGATGAAGATCCTGCTGTGCGCGGCAATCGCCTGGCTTTATTGCAGCGCTTGGCGCAGCTGCCGGCTGCAGTGGGGGATTTAAGCAAGCTGGTCGGATGATCGGGCTTGCATAATGAATTTGAATATCGTTTGCTGTTTGTCTATATAAATAAATTTAGGAATCAAAGGAGAGATGCAAATGACGAAGTTTGTCTACCATTTCCGTGAAGGCGACGCCGGCATGCGGAACCTGCTTGGCGGCAAGGGCGCTAACTTGGCAGAAATGACGCGTCTGGGTATGCCGATCCCGCAGGGTTTCACGGTGACCACCGAAGCCTGCAATGATTATTATGCCAAGGGCAAGACTGTTGCGCCGGAGATCGTCGCTGAGATTAAAACCGCGATGAAAGAGCTGGAGCAGGTTTCCGGTAAAAAATTTGGTGATCTGGAAAACCCGCTGCTCGTTTCTGTGCGTTCCGGTGCCCGCGCATCCATGCCCGGCATGATGGATACCATCCTCAATCTTGGTCTGAATGACGAAGTGGTTGAAGCTTTTGCCAAAAAAACGGGCAATCCCAGATTCGCCTATGATTCCTACCGCCGCTTCATCCAGATGTATTCCGATGTGGTGATGGAAGTTGGCAAGAAGTATTTTGAAGAACTGATCGATGAGATGAAGGAAGCGCGTGGGGTTAAGCTGGATACGGAACTGACCGCGGCTGACCTGAAGGAGCTGGCAGAGCAGTTTAAGGCGGAATATCAGGCCAAGATCGGCCAGCCGTTCCCCTCTGATCCTTATGAACAGCTGATGGGCGCGGTTACCGCTGTTTTCCGCTCCTGGAATAATGACCGTGCCATCTATTACCGCCGCATGAACGATATTCCTGGCGACTGGGGTACTGCGGTTAACGTGCAGATGATGGTGTTCGGCAATATGGGCGATACCTCTGGCACCGGCGTGGCCTTCACGCGTGACCCTGCTACCGGCGAACGCAAGGTGTTCGGCGAATATCTGATCAATGCGCAGGGCGAGGACGTGGTTGCCGGCATTCGCACGCCAAAGCCGATCTCTGTACTCGAGCAGGATATGCCCGCGGTATTTAAGCAGTTCATCGAGATTGCAAATACGCTGGAACGTCACTATAAAGATATGCAGGATATGGAATTCACCATTGAAGAGGGCAAGCTTTATTTCCTGCAGACCCGTAACGGCAAGCGCACGGCTACCGCAGCGTTGCGCATTGCAGTCGAGATGGTGGACGAAGGGCTGATCACGGAGAAGGAAGCCCTGATGAAGGTCGATCCGAAGCAGCTCGACCAGCTGCTGCATCCCAGCTTTGATGCTGCTGCGTTAAAGGCGGCGAAGCCGATCGGCTCCGCGTTGCCCGCCAGCCCGGGTTCTGCTGCCGGCAAGCTGTACTTCACGGCGGAAGCGGCGAAGGCTGCGCATACAGAACGCGGTGAGCGCGTCATCCTGGCGCGTCTTGAGACTTCGCCGGAAGATATCGAAGGCATGGCTGCGGCCGAGGGCATCCTTACCGCCCGCGGCGGTCGTACCTCGCATGCTGCAGTTGTGGCACGCGGTATGGGTACCTGCTGTGTGGCCGGCTGTGGTGAAGCGCGCATCGATGAGAATACGAAGACGATGGAACTGGGCGGCGTTGTTTATCATGAAGGCGATTATATCTCGCTTGACGGCACTACCGGTAATATTTATGCGGGTGATATCCCGACGGTGCCCGCTTCAATCACCGGTGATTTTGGCCGCTTCATGGGTTGGGCGGATCAGTACCGCAAACTGAAAGTGCGCACGAATGCCGATACGCCGAAAGATGCGCTGAACGCGGTCAATTTTGGCGCCGAGGGCATTGGTCTGACGCGTACAGAGCATATGTTCTTTGAAGAAGATCGTATTCCGCGTATGCGTGAAATGATTTTGGCGGACAATGAAGCAGACCGCCGTGCGGCCCTGGATAAATTGCTGCCCATGCAGCGTGAGGACTTCATCGGTATTTATGAAGCGATGGAGAACCGGCCGGTGACCGTGCGTTTGCTCGACCCGCCGCTGCATGAGTTCCTGCCCAAAGAAGAAGAAGATTTTGCTACGCTGGCTGCAAATATGGGTCTGTCGGTGGAGAAGATCAAAGCCCGGGCAGAACAGCTGCATGAATTCAATCCGATGATGGGCCACCGCGGCTGCCGTTTGTGCGTCACTTATCCGGAGATTGCGGAAATGCAGGCGCGTGCGATTATTGAAGCGGCTTTGACCGTGAAGAAGGCAAAGGGTTATGAGATTGTGCCCGAGATCATGATTCCGCTCGTCGGCGAGGTCAAGGAGCTGAAGTATGTGGCGGATATCGTCAAGGCAACGGCAGATCAAGTGATTGCGGAAAGCGGCATGCAGCTGGACTATATGGTTGGTACGATGATCGAAATTCCGCGCGCTTGCCTGGTTGCGGATGAGATTGCGGAGATTGCGGAGTTCTTCAGCTTTGGTACCAACGACCTGACGCAGATGACCTTTGGCTTCTCGCGCGATGATGCCGGCGCATTCCTGGATGAATATTATAAAAAGCAGATCTATGAAAGCGATCCCTTTGCGCGCATCGATTTCAAGGGCGTTGGCCAGCTGATGAAACTGGCGGCTGAAAAGGGCCGTGCAACACGTCCCAATATCAAGCTGGGTATCTGCGGTGAGCATGGCGGTGATCCGGCTTCGGTCGAATTCTGCCATCAGGTTGGCCTGCAGTATGTCAGCTGCTCGCCTTTCCGTGTGCCGATTGCCCGTTTGGCGGCGGCACAGGCTGCGATCAAGGACGAGAAGTAAAGCAAAAGAGCGTATCCACGACAAGGAGAAAAGGGAAAGCGGAGCGCTCCGCTTTCCCTTTTCAAAATATTTTTATGCAGTGCAATAAAATGAGGTGTTCCTGCATTGTTAAGGTAACAGGAGAATCAAGATGCTGACCGATCGTTCTTCGGCAATCGTGAAAATGAATCCGCAGGCGCCTGCCGCTGTGCTGGAACCGCTGATCCTGGCGATGGGAAGGCAGGATGCGCAGGCATTGGAAGAATTCTATCGCCAGACCCGCAGCGCAGTATATGGTTATGCGCTTTCGATCACGGCCAACAGCGCTGATGCGGAAGATGTGCTGCAGGATACTTTTGTCCAGGCCTATACTGCAGCCGGACGCTACTGTCCGTCCGGCAAACCGATGGCCTGGTTGCTGACGATCGCACGCAATCTGGCGCTGATGCGTCTGCGTGGGACTAAGCGCGTAGCGCCGCTGGATGAGGCGGCGTCATTTGCCGCGTTGCCGGATGCGGTTTCCGGGGAAGACCGGTTGTTGCTTGCCGCTGCTCTGCAGGTTCTTTCTGATGAGGAAAGACAGCTGGTGATGATGCATACCGTGGCCGGGCTTAAACACCGCGAGATTGCAGAAATGCAGCAAATGCCGCTTTCCACCGTACTGGCGAAGTATCACCGCGCATTGAAAAAACTGCGAAAGAAGTTGACAGAGGGGGAGGACGCATGAACGACAGAGAACTGGAAGCCAAATTGCAGCGTGCTGTCGCTGCCTCCACGCCGGATGTCTGGGAGCAGATTCGCGCTCGCTGTGCAGCAGCTGAAAACAAGCCGCAACCCGCGGATGAAGCCGGTGCTGTCGTGTCCTTTTCAGCGGCGCGAAAGCGCAGACAGCCCTGGGCAAGGGCTTTGGCCTGCGTTGCGGCATTGGTGCTGGTGATCGGCGGTTTTGGCATGTTTCGGCAATATCAGGCACAGCATGCGGTAGATTCCGTGATTGCGCTGGATGTCAACCCCAGCGTTGAATTGCAGATCAATGCGGAAGAGCGTGTATTGCACGCTGTTGCGCGTAATGCGGATGCGGAAGGTATTCTGGATGGTATGGATCTGAGTGGCGCCACGCTGGATGTGGCGGTGAATGCCTTGATCGGTTCCATGCTGAAAAATGGCTATATCAGTGAGCTGGCAAACTCGATTTTGGTCTCTGTGGAAAGTGGCGACCAGGCGCGCAGCACCGCGTTACAGGAGCGGCTTGCAGCAGAGATTGACAGCATATTACAGAGTTTTTCTGTGGAGGGTGCGGTGATCAGCCAGACGGTTACGAGCGATGAATCACTGGCAGCATTGGCGAGTGAGAATCAAATCTCAGCAGGGAAAGCCAGTTTAATCAACACGATCATTGCACAAAATAGTTTGTATAGCTTTACGGAGTTGGCAAAGCTTTCGATCAACGAGTTGACTTTGCTGGTCGAGTCCCAGCAGGAGACCTTGACCGAAGTGGTATCTACCGGTACGGCCAGCGATAAGGCATATATCGGCCGTGAGGCAGCGTTGGCCTTGGCTTTGGAGCATTCTGGCCTGACGGAAGCGGATATTCTTTACCAAGAAATTGAGATGGATTTCGATGACGGACAGATGGTTTATGAAGTTGAATTCTTCGCTGGTGAGATGAAATATGAATATGAGATCGCTGCGGGAGACGGCGCGATCTTGAAAATGGATACAGAAGCAGAAGAGCGGCCGATTGGTCAGGACACTGCTGCAGACGGAAATATGGATTCTCCCGGTTCCGCAGCAATGCGTGGCGAGTATATCACGGCTAATGAGGCACGGGCGATCGCCCTTCTTCATGCCGGTATTGACGAGGCGGATGCCTGGGAGATGGAAGTGGATTTTGATGTGGATGATGGCGTTGCCCTTTATGAGGTGGAATGGTACAGCGGCAGAATGGAATATGATTATGAGATTGATGCGCTGAACGGCGAAATTTTGCAATATGATGCTGAAGTGGAAGATTGATTTTGCCGCTGGCAAAATAGCGGGAAAATGCAGTTCACCACACCACTGGCTGAAAAGCCGCCGCTATCTGCCGGCGGCTTTTTGCTAGATTTGATGGTTTGCAAGCGGCGGGGATTATGATATACTGTTGGCAATAACGGATAGCAAGCCAAAAGCGGGCGAGGTGTTGCGGATGACGATGATCTCTTTGCTGAAGGCGGAGGCCGCAGTACGCGAGCAGCCGCGAGAAGCAGCGAAACTGTTGCGTCGGCTGTTGTTGCCTTATGGCGGAGGAGACTTTTTTTTCACCGGCGGGGAAAAACCGCTGTTTCTGCTGGATTTAACACTGCCGGCGGATAATGAAGCAGGCGTGAATTTTGATATTCGGCTGGCATATGCGGTGCGCGAATTGGCACGAGAATGCGGCGTGCAGCAGATATGCTTTGGTGTGCGGGTGGAAGACGGCTTCTCTTTTGCCGATGTGCTGGAAAAAAGCGGTTATGCGCGTCTGGCAGAGCTGGAGGGCGTGCGCTTTTTTGATCTTTCGGCTGTAGAAGGCGAGATGCGGGAAACGGATACCGGATTGGTCTTGGATCAGGTAGAGTTGGCCAGATTTGTGCTGGAGGCGGATATCATCATCAGCTTGGCCAAGTTCCGCGCTGGCGAGGGGCATCTTTTTGGCGGAGCAATGCATAACATGCGCATTGCGGCAAAGCTTTCCCCTGAATATGGCTTTGCTGCACAGCAGCGGGCTTTGGTCGATATTTACAGCATTATTGCGCCGGACTTGACGATCGTTGATGGCTTGCGCGGCGAGAGCGGTTTCCAGCCGCAGGCGGAGGATTTTATCCTGGCTGCAGTCGATGCCGTAGCGGCGGATGCAGTATTGGCCGCGATTGCCGGGATCGACCTGGAGGCGGTAGGCTGCCTGCAGGCGGCGGCGCAGTACGGCCTGGGGGTTGGCGAGCCTGCGGATATCCGTCTTTATGGCGATGATATGGGTGAGATTATGTGCTGAATGGTTGTTGGGATGGATGCGCAAGATTAAATTTCCGTTCGACATGAAAAAGGGCCAAAGATGGCCCTTTTTGATTATTCTGCTGTGCTAGTATGATATCAGCACCGGATCAGAGACGGCGACCGCAGGCGCTACAGAAAACGGCACGCGCGGGCAGCTCTTTGCCACAGCTGGGACAGATCCTGGTGGCAGGCTTGCTTTCTGGTACGGAATGCGGTTGTTCCAGCGGCTTTGTCATTGCAGGACGAATAGGTGCTGTATCTGGCTGTGGAGAAGATGACGCCTGCATCTGGTTCGAATTGGCATCAAGCGGCGGAAAACTGGCTTGAGGCGCAGACTGAGGTGTTGGCTTGCGCAGCGGCTGTCCGCAGTAGATGCAAACAGCAGCACGGCGCTTATTCTTTTCGCCGCAGGCAGGGCAGCGTTTTTTTCGCCCGAGTATAGCGGTGAGCAGGATCAGGAGAAGCAGCGCAACGATCGCCCAGATCAACACGCAGGCACCGAGCGGCACGGCGCAAAAATGGCAGACCGGACAGACATTGCCGATCAGCGGCGCTTCTTCCGCAGCTGTGGCCAGAGCGCCGGACGGCAAAAGGAACAATGCCAGCAAGACGAAGATGATTTTTTTCATGCGATCCCTCCTGCGCGTGGATAGAATTTTGTCGAACATTTCTTTACCCTAGATTATAGCACATCCTTTTGTGTTCGCCAAACGCTTTCTGCCAGCGCAGGAGGTAGACAAAAAATATCAATATATGTGGAAAATTTTATTGCTATACACTATATGTTGTGGTAAAATAAACATACGATGATAAAATGACTGGGAGCATTTACGAGAAGGAGAGCCTGCGCATGGTACCAACGATCACCCCGCCTGCCATCCGAAAACGTGATGGCAGCATTGTTACGTTTGACGCCCAGAAGATCAAAGATGCAATCCATAAAGCGAGCATCGCCACAGCAGATGATCAGTTGACGCCGGATGAATTGCATCGTCTGACTGCAAACGTGGTTGGCATGATCCGTCCTGGCATATTGCCCACGGTGGAACAGGTACAGGATCTGGTGGAGGAAGCGCTGATCCACTCCGGACATGCCCGCATTGCCAAGGCGTATATCCTTTACCGTGCGGAGCACAGCAAGATTCGCCAATCAGAAGCGGATCTGATGGATATTTATAAAGAGCTGACATTTACCTATGCCAAGGATGCGGATCTGAAGCGGGAAAATGCCAATATTGATGCGGACACTGCCATGGGTACGATGCTGAAATATGGCTCTGAAGGCTCAAAATATTTTGTGGATAATTATATCCTGCCGCGGGATATTGCAGCCGCGCATATCAACGGCGATATTCATATTCATGATAAAGATTTTTATATGTTGACGGAGACCTGCTGCCAGATCGATCTGATCAAGTTGTTTAAAGATGGGTTCTCCACCGGACATGGCTATTTGCGCGAGCCGAACAGCATTCAGAGCTATTCTGCTTTGGGCTGTATCGCCATACAGGCCAACCAAAACGAGATGCATGGTGGTCAGAGCCTGCCAAATTTCGATTATGCAATGGCGCCCGGCGTACGTAAGACCTTCCGCAAGGAATATTTTAAGGCGCTAGCGCTTTATACGGCTGCTCTGCTTGGCTTGCCGGCAGAGGAAGGACGCAGTTTTGCCGCCGGCTGCAAGCAGGAAATCGATGCGCCGCTTGCTATGGCGGATCATGATGCCTTTGACGACGCTGTGGCAAAGCGGTTATGCGCGCAGTATGGTTGCGATGCGCAGCGGGCGGCCGAGGTGTATGAGCGCAGTGTGGAAACAGCGATTTTTGAAACGGACCGCGCTACTTACCAGGCGATGGAAGCGCTGGTACATAACCTGAATACGATGAACAGCCGCGCTGGCGCGCAGGTACCTTTTTCCTCGATCAATTATGGTACGGATACTTCTCCGGAAGGGCGGATGGTGATCCGGAACTTGCTCAGCGCAACGGAAGCCGGCCTGGGCAATGGCGAGACGCCGATTTTCCCGGTGCAGATCTTCAAAGTGAAGGAAGGCGTCAGCTATAATCCGGAAGATCCGAATTATGATCTGTTCCGTCATGCGATGGCTTGTTCTGCCAAGCGTCTGTTTCCAAACTTTTCCTTCTTAGATGCCCCATTTAACCTTGCTTTTTATAAAGAGGGGGATTATAATTCCGAGGTTGCTTATATGGGTTGCCGTACGCGTGTGATGGCGAATGTTCATGACCCGGAACGGCAGGTAACCTGCGGTCGCGGCAATCTTAGTTTTACCAGCATCAACCTGCCGCGCCTGGGGCTGGAAGCGAACGGCGATCTGAATCGTTTTTATCAGCTGCTGGATGAACGGATGGACATCGTTATTCGTCAGCTGTTGCATCGTTTCCGCATCCAGTGCAGCAAGCGTGCGCGCAATTATCCTTTCCTGATGGGGCAGGGCGTATGGCTGGATTCCGAGAAACTGGGACCGGATGACAGCATTGCGGAGGTGCTTCGCCATGGTACGTTGACGATGGGGTTTATCGGCTTGGCGGAGACGCTGAAAGCGCTGATCGGAAAGCATCATGGTGAAAGCGAAGAGGCGCAGGAATTGGGTCTGGCCATCGTGGGCTATATGCGGGCGCGCTGCGATAAAGAATCGGCGGAAACAGGGCTTAATTTCACCTTGATCGCCACGCCGGCGGAAGGGCTTTCCGGTCGCTTTGTACGCATTGACAAGCAGCTGTTCGGTGAGATTGAGGGGATTACGGACCGTGAGTATTATACGAATTCGTTCCATATCCCGGTTTATTATCCGATCCGCGCGTTTGAGAAGATTCGGCTGGAAGCGCCGTATCATGCCCTGACCAATGCCGGCCATATCAGCTATGTGGAGCTGGATGGCGATACCTGTAAGAATCTTGAGGCCTTCGAGGCGGTCATCCGCTATATGAAGGAATGCGGCGTGGGCTATGGTTCGGTCAATCATCCGGTGGATCGCGATCCACTTTGCGGTTATACTGGCGTGATCGATGAGGTTTGCCCGCGTTGTGGACGGCATGATGGTGAGGGCTTGAGCGAGGAGCGTCTGCGTGAACTGCGCCGGCAATACCCGAACATGCCACATTTTGTCGGTTTGGAATAAATGCCTGCAGCTCGGCTGCGTTGTCGGCGGGATGCCTGCTGCAGCACTGCGGGATGAAAATAGTGCCATCAAAAACAGAGCAGGGGGCGATTAGGATGGAAGTACAGAAACAACAGGAACAGAGCGGCAGGATATATGGAGAAGGCCTGAAATTTGAACGTATTCGTCGCATTACAGGTTATCTGGTCGGTACGACTGATCGTTTCAACAATGCGAAACGCTGCGAGGAAAGGGATCGGGTCAAACATGGGATCTGAGCCGGAGATGATCCGCGTCAGCGGGCTGATCGAGGAATCGATTGTCGATGGTCCGGGGCTGCGCTATGTCGTATTCACGCAGGGTTGTCCGCATCATTGTCCAGGTTGCCATAATCCGCAAACCCATGATTTTGCCGGCGGTGAAGAACGGCAGATTGCGGAGATCTTGGCTGCGATCGCGGAAAATCCGCTGCTTTCCGGCGTGACGCTTTCCGGTGGAGAGCCGTTTTGCCAGCCCGCCGCCTGCGCGGCGATCGCGCGCGGCGTACACGCAATGGGCAGGCATGTACTGGCCTATTCCGGCTATACGTTGGAGCAGCTGCAGGCCTTGGCAGCGGAGGATATGGCAGTTGCCGCCTTGCTGCAGGAGGTGGATACGCTGATTGATGGTCCTTATATTGAGGCCGAACGGGATCTGACCTTGCAGTTTCGTGGTAGTGCAAATCAGCGGATTATCGATCTACGACGGATTCGTGAAGGTAAAGAAACGCTTTAACAGACGGAAAAGGAAAAACGGCGTTCGGCAGGCTGTGTGCCTGTTGGGCGCCGTTTTTTGCTTATGCCATGCTGGGTTGACGATCGTTTTGCAGCTGGTCATCCATAAGTGGGCTGAAGAAGCATAGGAAAGGGCTACTGCGTTCATCGGGAACAGATTGCAGATATGGATTGCATGTGTTCAGCCGCAGGCCATATAATCGAGCAGACGGCTCAGTCTGGCTTCCCCGGCTTCAGGCAACTTGCTGCCATGGGCCAGCAGCGGCTGGATATCCTGTTGCGCCAGTTCCAACAACGGTGCGTCGCGAAAGATATCGGCGATCTTCAGTTGCGGCAGTCCGTGCTGACGCTGGCCAAAGAATTCACCCGGTCCACGCTGCTGCAGGTCAGCTTCAGCCAGCCGGAAGCCATCGTTGGTCTCGCTGATGATACGCATACGTTCACGCGCCAACTCGCTCTGTGCTTGATGCAGGAGAATGCAATAGGATTGTGCACTGCCGCGGCCAATGCGGCCACGCAGCTGATGCAACTGTGCAAGACCAAAGCGTTCCGCATTGCAGATCAGCATTACTGTGGCATTGGGGATATCCACGCCGACTTCGATTACCGTGGTGGCAACGAGGATATCGCTTTTATGATCGCGGAAGTCTGCCATCACCTGTTCTTTTTCTGCCGGCTTCATCCTGCCATGCAGCAGGCTGAGTCGCCTGTTGGGAAAGATGTTTTTTTGCAGATGCGCATAAAGCTGCGTGGCAGATGCAGCCGCAACGGAATCGGTTTCTTCCACCAGCGGTGCAACGATAAACGCCTGCCGCCCCTTGGCGGTTTCACGGTCGATAAAGCGATAGACGCGCTGTTCATAGCTGAGGTCGACCGCATAGGTTTTAACCGGTTTGCGGCCTGGTGGTAACTCGTCAAGGATGGATAGCCGCAGATCGGCATATAGCGTCATCGCTAACGTGCGCGGGATCGGCGTCGCCGTCATCACCAAAAGATCTGTTGCCGGCCGCCCGCGCAGGCGCGCACGCTGCGCAACACCAAAGCGGTGTTGTTCATCTGTAATGGCGAGTCCCAGCTGAGAGAACTTCACGCCATCCTGAATCAGCGCCTGCGTGCCGACAAGGCAATCCAGCACCCCGGCTTCCGCCTGCGCCAGAATCAGGCGCCGGTCCGCCGCACCGGTATGCCCGGTGAGCAGGGCAGAGGTCAACCCCTGCGAGAGCAGCAGCGGCGCCAAGGTTTGAAAATGCTGCTGCGCCAGGATCTCCGTGGGCGCCATTAAGGCGGCCTGACGCCCCGCGGCGCAACACTTGCAGATGGCCGCCGCCGCCACCATCGTTTTGCCGCTGCCGACATCCCCCTGTACCAGGCGAGACATTGGTTGTGGTTGATCCAAATCCGCATAGATCTCGTGGATTACCCGCAACTGCGCCCGCGTCAGCGAAAAGGGTAGCGCAGAGGTGAATTTGTTCAGCAATGCCTGGTCGTCTACTGCTTGACGACGTATTTTTTTGGTTGGGATAGCATTGCGGCGGATCGCCAACTGAATCAGGAACAGTTCTTCGTAGGCCATGGTGCGGCGTGCCACTTCGACCATGGCCGGGTCTTCCGGAAAATGCAAGATCTCGATCGCCTGTTCCCGATGTAGCAGCAGGCGTTTTTCGCGCAGGTTTTCCGGCAGCAGATCTGGCAGATGCCCGCGACAACGCTGAAAAGCAGCGCGCACCGCTGCCTGCACAGCTTTTTGTCCCAGGCCGGCAGTCAGCGCATAGAGCGGTTCCAATGGCGGCGTATCCGCGATTTCTTTGCCGATTCGGTAATCCTGCACAACCAGGCTGAGATTGTTGTAACGGTTTTCGATACGGCCATAGACTGCCAGCTCCACATCTTTCTGCAGCCGGCGCAGTAAAAAGGGCTGGTTGAACCAGATGGCGGCCATCGAACCGCTTTCATCGCGGAAAAAACAGGTAAGTATCGTTTTGCCGCTGCGTGCACGCGCAGTCTCCGCGGAGATCACCCTGCCGCGCAGATAGACCAGGCTGCCGATCTGCGCTTCGGCGATCGACGTTGCTTGCCGTCGGTCGCGATAATCCCGTGGGAAGTATTCCAGCAGATCGCCCAGCGTATGTAAACCCAGCCTGGCGAACAATGCCGCGCGTTGTTCGCCAATGCCAGGCAGCGCGGTCAAGGGCAGCTGCACAGCAGGTTGTTCCGCTGCTGGTTTGGTCGCTGTTTTTTGTGGCAGATCCGTACGAATCTCGCTTTGTCGCAGGCAGGCTTCGATTTCCGCTAGCAGGGCAGGCCGTGCATCGCTGGCGGATATGGCATATAATCCAGCTAATCTTGCCAGTTCCTGGATGCCATGCGCTTCCGCCCAGTTATGGAGAAACAGGCCGAAGCCCCCAAAAACAGCGGCGTCGTGGCAGCCGGAGGCTTTTTCCTTGGCGATCACGTCAAAAAGATCCATTTTTCGTCCCCATAAGAAAAAGGGCGGCAGCGTGCCGCCCCTGGTTTATTCAACAGCCAATAGGAAATAGTAGAGTGGTTGTCCGCCGGCATGCAGCTCCAGATCCAGATCCGGAAAGCGCTCTTCCAGCGCTTCGGAAAGTTCTTCCGCCTCGCCGGTGGCAATATCGCTGCCATAATAGAGGCTGAGAATCTCCGGCTCTTCACTGGCGGCGACCATTTTTTCGATCAGCTCGGAAAGCACAGTCAGCATATCCTGCCCACAAGCGACGATATCGCCTTGCATGATGGCAAGCAAATCGTTCTGTTTGATCGAAAAGCCGTTGAACTTGGTATCACGCACGGCAAAAGTCAGCTCGCCACTGATGACATCCGCGCAGCTGCGGGTCATTGCCTTGTTGTTTTCCGCTGCCGTATGTTCGGCATTGAAGCCCAGCATGGCACTGATCCCCTGGGTAACAAATTTACTGCGTACCACTTCTACGGGTTTTTCGGTCAGTTGTTTGACCTGGTCTGCCGTGAGCACAATATTACTGTTGTTGGGCAGGATGACCAATTCGCGGGCCGGATGTTGCTCTACGGCATTGAGCAGATCTTCAGCCGATGGGTTCATCGTCTGTCCACCGCTGATCACAACAGCGCCCAGCTCGCTGAACAGATTGGACATCGCTTCGCCGCAAGCGACGGCAATCACGCCGCAAAGAGGCGCTTCCATATTTGCCTGTGGCGGCGCAGCCGGCGCCGCGGGGGCTTCCGTGCCTGCCAAGGCCATCGTCTCATGATGCTGGTCGCACATATTGTCGATGATGATATCATGCAGGCTGCCGAATTGCGCGCAGTATTCTAATACCTGGCCGGGATGGTTGTTATGGAAGTGAATCTTGATTACGGTTTCATCACCGACGACCAGCAGACTGTCGCCGGGGGGATCCTGCGAAAGGTGTTCACGGATGCGGTCGATCGGCAGATCCTGCCCTTTGATCAGAAGTTGCGTGCAATAGGTATAGATGATATCTGCCGTGGAAATATCGTTGCGCGCCGCAGCCGGACCGGCTGTCTGGGCTGGCGCGGAAGTGGAAGCGGGTTTGCCCGAATGGTCGACCAGAAAGACCGAAAGGTCTCCGCTATCGATCGTATCAGCCGCCCCCTCCATGAAGACGAGCAGACCTTTGCCGCCGGCATCTACAACCCCAGCTTCTTTGAGCACGGGTAATAAACGCGGCGTATCTGCCAGCGCTTTTTCACCAGCCTGTAGGGCCTGGCGCAACATTTGTGGGATATCTGCCCCGCTGGCTGCCGCCTCTGCAGCCGCGGCGGCAAACAGGCGATAGACAGTAAGGATCGTACCTTCCACCGGTTTCATTACGGATTTGTAGGAAAGATCGACGCCTTTCTGCATTGCAGCGGCAAATTCTTCGGCGGTTGCAGTTTTTTTGCTGCCCAGGGAAGTAGCAAGCCCGCGAAAGATCTGCGAAAGGATTACGCCGCTGTTGCCGCGCGCGCCCATCAGCGCGCCCATTGAAAATTCGGATGCGATCTTGCCCACCCCGGATGCCAGCGGAACATTTTCGATCTTCCGGCCAGCTGCACTGACCGTTAAATACATATTGATACCAGTATCGCCGTCGGGAACAGGAAACACGTTCAATGCGTTGACTTCTTCCTGCAGCGCTCCCAAACGGTTGCAGCCGCCCAGCAAAAATGCACGCAACATGGCTGCATCCATCAGAGAAATGCCCATTGCCATAATTGTCCTCCTCATTGCGGCGCGCTAATCGATCATGCGCACGCCTTGCACATTTACCTCGACATGGTCTACTGTGAGGCCGGTGTGCTTTTCCACGATGTATTTTACATTATCAACGATATTCTGTGCGATGGTCGTGATGCGATTGCCATAGCTGATGACCACATTCACGCGGATATACAGCTTGTCGTCGCGTACCATGATGTCCACGCCTTTGGAAAGGGATTCCCGGCCCAGCAGATCGCTGATGCCATCGCTGAACACGCGCGAACTGACCACGCCGACTACGCCAAAGCATTCTGTCGTGGCGATGCCGGCGAGATTGGCGATCACGTCCCTGCCGATTTCGATAATGCCTAGATCGGTACGGATCTCCCTGTTCATAGCCAAAACCTCCCAATTTTATTCTTATGCTATTATACACGATATGATGGAAAAATTAAACCACAATATTTAGGAGAAAGTCCTGTTTTTCCTGCATATTTTGCGCAAAGCGGCATAAAGTTGTCAATTTTGCCGCAAGATGTTATAATATAGCTGCTTTGGAGCTGAAAGAGGGGAGTTTTATTTATGGATCATCAACGCTTGGCGCAACTGCTTTTTCCGCAGATCACCAAAACCCCGGAGGACTATGAGTCGATTTATCCGCCGCGCGACTTGCCGGCCGGTGCGAAGGTAACGCGCATCGGTCCCAGCCCGACCGGTTTTGTCCATTTGGGGAACCTTTATAATGCAGTTATTGGCGAACGGTTGGCACATCAGAGTGGTGGCGTTTTTATTCTGCGCATTGAGGATACGGATGCAAAGCGGGAAGTGGCGGGCGCAGTCGGCATGATTCTTTCTGCAATGGATTTTTTCGGCGTGCATTTTGATGAAGGCGCTTTGCTGGATGGTGACTGCGGTGCATACGGGCCTTACCGGCAACGTCAGCGTGCGGAGATCTATCAGGCTGTGGCTAAACGCCTGGTGGAACAGGGGCAGGCTTATCCCTGCTTTTGTACAGAAGATGAGGTTGCCCGGCTGCGTGAGCGGCAGCAGGCAGAGAAACTGAATTTTGGCTATTACGGCGCTTATGCCGCTTGCCGTACGCTGACCCTGGAGCAGATCGAAGAAAAGTTGGCGGCCGGAATGCCATGGGTGCTGCGTTTCCGTAGCCAGGGCGATGCGGAGCATAGCGTGACCGTACTGGATGCGATCCGCGGTGAGCTGGTTGTGCAGGAAAACTATCAAGATTTCGTCCTTTTGAAAAGCGACGGCATCCCGACCTATCATTTTGCGCATGTGGTGGATGACCATTATATGCGTACTACGCATGTGGTGCGTGGTGAAGAATGGCTGGCTACGCTGCCCATGCATGTGCAGGTGTTCGATGCCTTGGGCTGGCAGCGGCCAATTTATTGCCATACTGCACAGTTGATGAAGCAAGATGGCGAGACGCGGCGTAAACTTTCCAAACGTAAAGATCCGGAGCTGGCATTGGACTATTACCGGCAGGAGGGGTATCTGCCGCAGGCAATTTGGGAGTATCTGCTTACGGTGCTCAATTCCAATTACGAGCAGTGGCGGCTGGAGAATCCGGGGCTGCCATTTAGCGAATTCCCCTTCAGTACGGAGAAGATGAGCCATTCCGGCGCTTTGTTTGATCTGGTCAAGCTGGAGGATATCAGCAAAGAAGTACTCTGCGCCTTGCCAGCATCAGAAGTTTATGATGGCCTGCTTGCCTGGTGCCGGGAATATGATGCGGAATTTGCGAATCTGCTGGCGCGCGACCGCGCATATGCCGAGCATGTGCTGGCATTGGGCAAGACGGGGGAAAGGCCGCGCAAAGATCTGGTGACCTGGCGACAGGCGGTGCGTTTTCTCTCTTTCTATTATGATGAACGATTTCAGCAGGATGACCCTTATCCGCAGAATATCGATCCGCAAATGCGGCGGGAAATCCTGCAGCGCTATCTGCAGACGCTTGATTTTGCGGATGACAACGAACAATGGTTTGGCAAGGTGCGCGTAATCTGCGAAGAGCTTGGTTTTGCGCTACAGCCGAAAAAATATAAGAAAAATCCGGAGCTGTACCGCGGCAGTATAGTCGATGTCAGCAATACGATCCGCATTGCGGTTACCGGACGCAGCAATTCACCGGATTTATGGGAAATCAGCCAGACGCTGGGAAAAGAGCGTACTCTGCGGCGCCTGCTGGCTGCGATGGATTGACCATGCGCCGGCGCGGGGAGGAGAAATTCCAGGCCAAGCACAACCTACGGGGCAGTCTGCCCGTCGGGCGGATCTACTGCTGCCTGGGCATGTTTTTATGCTTCTTTTGCCTGGCATATTTGCCCGCCGCGGCTTCAGCGGACGTGGTAATGCCAGCGGACTCGGATGCGGCATCAGGACAAGAAGAAATATGCGAACTGCTGCCGGTAGTGATCGTGCCGGATAGTGTTTTGCGGCTGGGGGATGATTTGATCGTCTCCCTTTCTCTAGATAGTCAACAGCCGGTGGAGGGCATTGTTTGTGTGGCTGCTTATAGCGGCAGCGGCAGTATGCTGTATTTGGCGCAGGAGAAGCTGTCGTTGCCCGGCGGGCAGCCTGTTCCCCTGCGGTTACGGTTGCCGCAATTATTGACCGCGGAGCGGTTTGCCGCTTTCTTCCTTGCTGCAGATGGCAGCTTACAGCCTTATGCGGAAATGCGGGATCTCGGTGTAGCGGAAATCGGTATCCCGCTGCTCGGATTACAGCTGCAGCCGGCGGAATTGCAGCTGCAAGTGGGGGACTCTGCTCCGGTGCAGGTGCTGTTTACGCCAGCGGAAGCCTCTATCCGCGATTTGTGCTGGCAGAGTAATGATGAAAGCGTTGCGCAAGTGGTGGATGGCGTGGTCTACGCCCGTTCTGCCGGTCAGGCAACGGTCACAGCCATCAGTTTGACCGGCAATAAAACAGCGAGCATAACGGTAAAAGTGGCGGAGCAGTTGGCAGCCGGGCAGGCTACTACTGGCGCCGCAAATACGGAGATGCCGTTTTCCGCAAAATTGCAGGGGCATTTTGTCATCCCGGCGAAAACGGAGGCAGAATATGGGTTTTACTGGTGGAGCGGCACAGCGGAGCGTCCGGCGAACGCGGCAATGCTCGTCAGCAGGCATGCGGCCGCCGGTGAGCAAGCTGCTTTTGATCTGGCCATGTCGGTGGATTGCGCGCCGGGGGAATACAATTATTGCGCATTTTTGCATTTGTACGGTGATTCTGGCGGGCAGGAAATTTATGGCGAAATCATGCGCTGTTCCGTGCCTGTCCCCTCAGGGAGCAAACTGCCGTCGGATGATCTTCTTCAGGCCGCGCTACCCGCTGGCGTTTCTGTCAGATGTTTTACCGCGACAACAAATGCCGATTATGCACTTTCCCTGAGTGGAGGCGGCGAGATGCAGCTGCGCTGGCTGGATGCTTCATATCAGCTGCTCGCTGAGACCTCTGGCCGAGGTATGCTGCAGCTTGAGGCAAATTGTGCGGCGGGGCAGAGCTATTATCTTGTTATGCAGGCTGAATCTGCCTGTTCCCTTTCCCTGCAGAAAATTCGCTTGCTGACCTTGCGGCCAGGGGAGAACTTGCAGTTGATGATGGATCTTTATACCAATCAGCAGACAATATGCCTGTTGCCGGATGAGGATGCAGATTATCGTTTAACTGTTGATGGTGAGACGGGTGGTATGGGCGAATTGTATGATGGCGATATGCAGGTTGATACATTTTCCTGGTGGACTGGCAGTACTGGGCTGAAGCTCCATCTGACAGGTGGAAAAAGTTATATGCTGCAGCTGACCGCATACGGGATTGCCCCATATACGTTGACATTGGAGCGGTTGTCTGGCACGGAAACTGCGGATTCTGCTGCTGGTTGACGGTTTTAACTTCTGTTTGGCTTTGCGCAAGGACATAGTTATCTATTGGTACCGGGTGATCTTGCATAGAGAAACAATGTTTTCTTCAGTAACCGGCAGGAACTGCCTATGGCGCAGGGAAGGAATTTATGCGCCATTGGGATTCTGAATCGAATCATTAGAGAACGACCATTCAGCCGGCATGGTCGTTTTCATCAGGATAGCGGCAGGAAGGGACGTCCTGTTTTTTGCAGGGATCCTCTTTGTTAAAGGATGCTAACAACAGTTGCCGCAGATTTTGCGGTGGGGAACCGAACACGGAAATTCATGACGGATATGGTTTTCCGGCAGATGCGCTGCGACTGGGGCCTGCATCGTGCGTGCATAAATTTCGCATCAGGATGCAGGAAAAAACGACAGGCGCCGGACGACGCCTGTCGTTTTTGGCACGCCAGAGGGGATTCGAACCCTTGACCTACGGATTAGAAGTCCGTTGCTCTATCCTGCTGAGCTACTGGCGCATGAAGAATCAGCACCGCCTCCATGCGGGGGCAGGGCTGCTGCGATCCGCGTTTGGGGCGGACAACAGATAAATAAACTATAACAGATATTCAAATTTTTTCAAGTGGCGCGGGGAAAAAATTTGTGCTGCTCTGCCCTATTGTTCCGGATATGGCTGGAAAAATACCCTGTGACAAAAAAGAGCGCCGCCTGATCCAGCCATTCCATGAGAAGGGGCGAAGCGATCGCGAGCCATTGTGCAGGCGCTTGCAGCCAGACAGACGGATCACGCATGCGCTTTTGCAGAAAAGCAGGGGGCGGACGGACGACATCATGATCACCACAAAAGCATCGGCGCAAAGCAAACTTGGCGCCGACATCGCGCAAATAACCTACGGGTCACGAGCTTTGTTCTCTTTCTGAAAATAGATTTTTTATATCATTTATTCGATGAAGAAAATGTTCCTGAATGGACGAGATATTTAGCGCATTATCTCGAGCAAGGGCATGAAAATCTCTGATCAGCGAATTTGTCCGGATGGATAAATGCAGTGCCGACTAAATTATAAGATTGCACCCATAACAGTAAAAATAAAAACTTACGAACGATAATCGTTCGTAAGTTTTTTTCTGGAGCGGGTGATGGGAATCGAACCCACGTAGCCAGCTTGGAAGGCTGGAGCTCTGCCATTGAGCTACACCCGCACATCATGCTATAGTATACCGCATCATCGGAAAAACTGCAAGCCCCAATTCTGCACTAAATTTTATACAGCTGGCGGGCACGGCTTTGTCGGGGCACCTTTTACCGATGACGGCATATGATGGGATATAGTCAAGCATGCCTGCTGTTGCAGATGCGATAAAAAGGAGCGATCAATATGCATACGCATTATATTCCGATCGTCGACGACGATCTGTGCAGTTGCCAGATCATGCTGCCGGTCAATATTTGTCTTTCCGCTTGGCATGGCGGCTGCCGCCCGGAACCGCCCTGCCGCCCGGAACCGCCCTGCCGCCCGGAACCGCCTTGTCGCCCGAAGCCACCCTGCCGCCCGGAACCGCCCTGCCGTCCGGAACCGCCCTGCCGTCCGGAGCCGCCTTGCTGGCCGGAGCCGCCCAGCTGCCCGCAGCGGGCCCGCCTGTGCTGCTCGTTCCGCTTGCCACGTTATCGTTGCATTGAACGCGTTTGTTTTACTGTGACCGGCGTGGAGTGGGAAGGCGGTTGTTGCCCGCGCTTGCTGATCCGCTTTTGCGCGACCTTAGCATACCTTGACCGCTGCGGTTGCCCACAGCAACTGAATTGCAATGGTTGCCAGACGGTCAGGATGCCGCAGCGCTTGACACGCGATTTGCCTGTCGTGGAATTGTGCGGCACGCCGCATTTGTGCTGTCGCAATGGGCGCCTGACTGCAGAAACGGAAATTGTCATCAACTGAGGCCCGTCTTATCCATCAGGAGCAGGCCTGCTTGACAAAAAAACCGTCCGGCTAGTGGACGGTTTTTTTGTTGCGGTCAGTCATCAGCCCTTCGCGATCAGACGAAATATGGGCAATTCCATTATAGTCCTCCGGCCTTGGTTTGTCCAGTGCTTTCTCCTTCTGTCTCTGGGGCGGCAGGCGCTGCCCCCACTTTGGCATCCATTCGCGCTTGCAATTCTTTTGCGCGCTGTTCTGCCTGCTCAATATCCTTTTGTGTCGGGGGGAACAGCTTTTGTAGACCCCAGGCAAGTCCAGAAAGCACGACCAGGATCAGCACAACTTTCAAGATGACATTTTCCATTTTCTGCTCCTTTAGTCTATACATTCCAATTTTCTGTGGTCGATCTTAACCCAAGATTTAATGCAAGTGTTGATTCCGCATGCTGCTGCCGTATTCCTTCTTCATGGCAGTTGATTTTGCCAACGCTCCGCTGCCGCTCTTTCCTCGCCATGGGTAATATGTTATGATATGGCGGTAAGGTTTTGGATGGTTGTCTGACGGGATATCCGGCAAGGGGAGTGACAAGATGAAGCCGTGGCAGTTTTTTTTGATCTTTATGCGTATTGGCGTCAGCACATTCGGTGGCGGCTATGCTATGTTGCCGATTCTGCAGCATGAGCTGATCGATAAGCGTGGCTGGCTGCAGGAGGACGAGTTGACGGAGGCATATGCTCTTGCGCAATGCGAACCTGGTCTGATCTGCGTCAATACCGCCGTGTTATTGATCCGGCCGCGCTTCGGATTGCTGCCGGCTGTTGTGGCTTCTTTGGGCGTTGTTCTGCCTTCGGTACTTATTCTGATTTTAATCGCCGCCGTGTTGTATCGCTATGCGAACCTACCTTTGGTGCAGAATGCTTTTGCTGGGATTCGTGTGGCAGTCGCTGCTATCGTAGTACATTCTGCTTGGCGATTGTTGAAAAATGGCGTTCATGATTTTGCCAGCGGCTTGCTTTATGCGGCGGCCTTTCTTTTGTTGTTGTTTGATTTGCTCAATCCGGTCTTGATTATCATTATGGCAGCTGTTGTGGGCCTGCTGATCCAGACACTGCGCGCAGTACGGAAAGGGAAGGCGGTGCGCAAATGATCTGCCTGCTGCTGTTTTGGGAATTCTTTAAGATCGGCTTGTTTACTTTCGGCGGCGGTTTGGCTGCATTGCCCTTTTTATTCGATCTCTCGTTGCGCTACGGTTGGTTCAGCCAGCAGGAACTGGCGGATATGATTGCGATTGCCGAATCCACGCCTGGGCCGTTGGCGATCAATATGGCGACTTATGCTGGCTACCATACGGCTGGTATTCCCGGCAGCCTGGTTGCATCTCTGGCAATGGTGCTGCCGCCGCTGACGCTCTCTCTATTGCTTTGCCGTTTGCTTCGGCGCTATGCGGATACCAGTTGGCTGGAGCGATCTTTCTGGGGGCTGCGGCCCGCGGTTGCCGGGTTGATCGCCGCCGTCTGCTGCAGTCTGATTGATCTGGCATTGGCTGCTGATCTGGAAAGCGGTCTTGCCGGCGGTGCTGATCCTTTGGCGGTCCTGCTTTTCATTCTTTTTCTGCCGGCAGTATTTCGTCTCAAAAAACATCCGATCCTCTTCATTGCGGTCGGCGCCCTTTGCGGCATGATCCTGCAGCTTTGACCTGCAGTTGCTATCCCGTAGGCTCTGCCGCAACTTCTGTGCCGCGCGGGGCGCATCAGAATGGCCGGAACTGGATATTGAGATCTACGGTGGTTTCGATACCCGCCACGCTGCCGCTGTTGCTGTATTGCCAAAGGCAGAAATCATAGGGGAAAAGCGGTTTATCATAGTATTGCGCAAACCAGAGCGGATAGTCGGTCAGTTCTGCCAGATCCAGCCTCCCGGCCAGCCATTTGGTATTGCCGTAGATCATCGCTTGCAAACCGGCGCGCTCGATCTGCCGGCAAAAAGCACGCGCAATCTTTGTTGTTTCCTCCCGGTCCAGGATATCGGTACGCGCTTGCTGCTGGTAGATCTCCTCCATATCAAAGACAACGGGGCAGGTGAGGGAATAGCCATCGATAGCGGCCAGCACCATATCCGCTTCTTCCTGCGCTTCTTCGACGGTAATCGCCTGCGAGAAGAAATAGACGCCGATATCCAGCCCGGCTGCCGCCGCGCCGGCCAGATTTTCTGCACTACGCGCATCCGCAACCAGCTTGCCGCTTTCATAACCGCGGTAACCGATGCGGATAAAAGCAAAGCGGATACCGTCGGCAGCAACAGCCTGCCAATCGATTTCGCCTTGATATTCAGAAACATCAATGCCATAGCGCACATCCGGGTAATCCGGATCGGTATAGTAGGTGCGACCGTCTGCATAGGAAAGCAGTTCCCAGTCATAATCATGCAGCGGCACATGGTTATCGATCTCCTGAAAAACATATTCCGCGCCGTCCTGATATACCAGCATGCCGGGCAGAACCAGCTGCAGATATTCCTGGCTGACGCCGTAATGCGCTGCATAGCGAATCAACGCTTCTTCATCTATCTGATAGTGGAAAGCGCTTTCTTCAGCTGTTTGCGTTTCCGGCTGGTCATTCACCTGCAGCAGGCAGAAAACGGCGATTGCAAGCGCCAGAAAAAGCACCAGGTTGGTAAAGATGAGGAAAACGGTGCGGTTGTCCGTATCTTTGCGCATGATTCTCCTTTTCCCGACCGTTTGCTCAACAGAGCGGCAGGCCGTAGCGCAGCATGATGCGTTGCCGTACAGGATTTGCTGGCAAAATCCAGCGTTCATGTTCAGTTAATCATCCTGCGTTATTTTTTTATTGTCGAATGCGGTAGGCCGGGCTGGCTTTTCGGTATCGTCTGGCATGGCGCGGCATAATATACAATATTATACCGTAAAATGCATGCTTTGACAAATAAGGCAGTTTTTATTTTGGGGCTATTGACATATCGTGAATTTTGCGTTAATATCGTAATGATACCAAGCTGTTCCTACCAATTAAAATGGAGATGCAGGACAGAGCGAAGATCGCCTGTCGTTATTTTTTAATCAAAGGGTTTTGGTGGTTGAATGAATGCTACATACGCAGTTGGGCTGGATATTGGCTCGACAACGATCAAGATCGCGGTATTGAATGAGAAGACCGAGCTGGTCTATGAGCGTTACCGACGGCATCTTTCCGATGTACGACATACTTTACAGGAAATGATGGACGAAATGCTGGATTCTTTCCGGCAGCAGCATCTTTCGCTGATGATTACCGGTTCTGGCGGCATCACAGTTGCGGACCTGCTCGGCATCCCCTTTCTGCAAGAGGTGGTAGCCGGGCTGCGCGCGGTGCGTGCGTTCATCCCGCAGACCGATGTTGCGATTGAGCTGGGCGGTGAGGATGCGAAGATCACCTATCTCAGCGATGGGGCAGAGCAGCGGATGAACGGTACCTGTGCCGGCGGTACGGGCGCTTTTCTTGACCAGATGGCGGCATTGCTCGATACGGATGCGGCGGGATTGGATGCGCTGGCTGAACATGCGACGACGATCTATCCGATCGCTTCCCGCTGCGGAGTTTTTGCCAAAAGTGATATCCAGCCATTATTGAACGACGGCGCGGATAAGGCGGATATTGCTGCCTCTGTATTCCAGTCGGTCGTCAATCAGACAATCACGGGTTTGGCCTGCGGTAAACCGATCCGGGGCAATGTCGCTTTCCTCGGCGGGCCGCTTTATTTCCTGCCACAGTTGCGGCGGCGTTTTATCGAGACGCTGCATCTTACGCCGGAGCAGACCATTGTACCGGCGCATAGCCAGCTGTTTATCGCCATTGGTGCAGCGCATGCCGCGCTGTCGGAGCCGGCTGAGGCTGCGGAACAGATTCGTGAACGTCTGAGCAGGCTACAGCAATGTGAAATCAGCGAAATCGACCTGCTGCCGCCGCTGTTCCATGATGCGGCGGAGTTGGATGCCTTTCGCCAAAGGCATGCGCATAGCCAACTGCCGACTGCAGCCTTGGCGGAAGCCAGCGGCCCTTGCTTCCTCGGCGTGGATGCAGGGTCCACCACCGGTAAGGCAGTGCTGATTGACGAGCAAAACCGTATCCTGTTCGAATACTACAGCAGCAATCATGGTTCGCCGCTTGATCTGGCCATCCATATTCTGGAAGAGTTATATGCTGCCATGCCGCTGCAGGCTTATATTGGCCGCGCCTGCGTGACTGGCTATGGGGAAGGTTTGCTTAAGGCTGCCCTCAAGTTTGACGAAGGGGAGATTGAGACCGTAGCGCATTATCGGGCAGCAGAACAGCTGGTGCCGGATGTCGATTTCATTTTGGATATCGGCGGCCAGGATATGAAATGCATGAAGATAAAAAATGGCGGTCTCGATAATATTCTGCTCAATGAAGCCTGTTCATCTGGCTGTGGCTCATTTATCGAGACATTTGCCAAGGCCCTTTCGATGAGCGCAGCTGAATTTGCTGAGACAGCCCTGTTGGCACCGCATCCGGTTGATCTGGGGTCCCGCTGTACGGTATTTATGAATTCGCGGGTCAAGCAGGCGCAGAAGGAAGGCGCCTCTGTTGGCGATATTTCGGCCGGTCTTTCTTATTCTGTGATCAAAAACGCGTTGTTCAAGGTGATCAAGCTGCGGCAGGCAGATGATCTTGGCCAGCATATCGTGGTACAGGGAGGGACCTTTTTCAACGAAGCGGTATTGCGCGCCTTTGAGCTGGTTGCGGGACGGGAAGTCGTGCGACCGGATAAAGCCGGCTTGATGGGCGCTTATGGCGCGGCGATTATCGCGCATCGCCATTGGACAGGCGGCGTCTCTACGCTGGCCGGACCGGACAGCCTGCGTGATTTCAGCGTGGTACGTACAACGGCGCATTGCGGACGCTGCGGCAATAACTGCCTGTTGACAATCAACCGCTTCCCAGATGGCAGCCGTCATATCTCAAACAATCGCTGCGAACGCGGTGAAGGCATCTTGCGGGAACAACAGGACGAGCGTGAACAGCTGCCCAATTTGTACGACTATAAATATGCGAAACTGGACCGCTATATTTCTTTGCCACCGGAGCAGGCGCCGCGCGGCGTGATCGGCATCCCGCGCGTACTGAATATTTATGAAAATTATCCGTTCTGGCATACGCTTTTAACTGAGCTTGGCTTTTCTGTGCAGCTTTCACCACGTTCTTCGCGCCAGCTTTATGAATCGGGCGCAGAATCGATGCCGTCAGAATCCGTTTGCTATCCCGCGAAGCTGGCGCATGGCCATATTGCCGCACTGCTTGCCGCCGGGATCAAAACGATCTTTTATCCCTGCCTGCCCTATGAGCAGGACGAAAAGCGTGGCGGCGACAACCACTATAACTGCCCGGTGGTCGGCACCTATCCGGAAGTGCTGCGGGTCAATGTACCGGAATTGCAGCGTGAAGATGTTCGCTTCCTTTCTCCTTTCCTGCCGCTCGATGACATGAAGCGTCTGCGCGAGCGGTTGTACGAGGAATTTTCCTGTTTTGCCGTCGGTAAGCGGGAGTTGCGCCGCGCAGTGCGCGCCGCTGCCGCAGCGCAGGAAGAGCATTTGCGCGATATCCGCGCGCAAGGCGAGGCGGCGATCCGTTGGCTGCATGAGCATGACCGCCGCGGCATCGTTCTGGCCGGCCGCCCATATCATGTCGATCCGGAGATCAACCACGGTATTCCTAGCATGATCACGAGTTATGGCTTTGCCGTGCTCAGCGAGGACAGCGTGGCGCATCTGAACAAGCTTGAGCGTCCGATTCCCGTGGTGGACCAATGGACATATCACAGCCGTATCTATCAGGCAGCGGATGTCGCGCGCCGTGATCGGCATCTGGAGCTGGTGCAGTTGAACAGCTTTGGCTGTGGTTTGGATGCCCTGACGACGGATACGGCAGAAGAATTGATGCATGAAAGCGGCTGCCTGTATACTTGTCTTAAGATCGACGAGGTCAACAACCTTGGTGCTTCCCGCATTCGCATTCGCTCTCTGTTGGCTGCGGTCAATGACAAGGCAAGCAAGGATATCCGCGAAAGCTGTAATCCACCCAGGCCGCGCCAACGCCGCATTTTCGAAAAGAAGATGCAGCAGGAGGGCTGGACGATCCTGGCGCCGCAGATGTCGCCGATCCATTTCGACCTGCTGGAACCAGCTTTGCGCTATTCAGGCTATCAACTGCGCATTCTGGATGACCGCAGTCAGGAGATTGTCGAAACAGGGCTGAAATATGTTAATAACGATGCCTGCTACCCGGCGATCATCACCATCGGGCAGATTGCCCATGCATTGCTCAGCGGCGCATATGATACGCATCGCGTTGCAGTAGCGATCACACAGACCGGTGGCGGTTGCCGGGCGACCAACTATATCAGCATGCTGCGGCGCATGCTCGTCGCGATCGGAATGGAATATGTCCCTGTGATTTCGGTTAATGCCAAAGGCATGGAGAAAAATCCGGGTTTCCGTTTTAGCCCGGTGATGATCGCGCGTGCTATGCAGGCCATCGCTTATGGCGACGCCCTACAGCGGTTGCTCTATCATTGCCGTCCGTATGAGATTGCGTCCGGTTCTGCTGATGCGCTGGCGGAACAATGGAAACAGCGCTGTATAGAAGCATTGCGTTCTCCATCGCTTCTGCGCTATCGCCGCACCCTGCGGCAGATGATCGCGGATTTTACCGCATTGCCATTGCAGGATGCGCAGAAGTTGCGCGTAGGCCTGGTCGGCGAAATCCTGGTCAAATATCATCCCCTGGCCAACAATGATGTAGTCAAGCTGGTGGAGGCAGAAGGCGGGGAGGCGGTTGTCCCGGACTTGCTGGCATTCTTCGAATACAGCGCGTATAATAACCTGACCCGTCATGATATGCTGGCCGGCAGTTTGAAATCGGCATTGCTTTCCCGGCTGGTGATTGCTGTTCTGGAATGGCTGCGTCGACCGTTGGCGCAAGAGCTTGCCGGCACGAGCTTTGGCGCGCCTGCAGATATCTATCACATCGCACGTTCAGCTGAAGAGGTCGCCTCTACTGGCAATATGTGCGGCGAGGGCTGGTTCCTGACAGGCGAGATGATTGAACTGATCCATGAGGGCGTGAATGCAATTGTCTGTATGCAACCTTTTGCCTGCTTGCCGAACCATGTTACCGGAAAAGGGATGATTCGCGCTATCAAACGCGCTTACCCAACGGCAAATATTGTGGCTGTGGATTATGATCCTGGCGCAAGCCCGGTCAACCAGCTCAATCGTATCCGTCTGATGATGACGGTGGCCAAGGAGGAAGCAATGCGGCAGACAATGCAGGAAAGCGAGCAAACAGCAGAAACCGCAGCTGTTCAACCGCTGCATCAGGTGGCAGGTCAGGCGGCAAAAAAACGCCGTGCCGGATAAATTTTCTCTTGACTATTGCGGAAAATCTGCTATAGTATAAGGGTATGGCGCGTTGGAGAAACGGTTAACTCACCAGCCTCTCACGCTGGCATTCATGGGTTCGAATCCCATACGCGTCACCATTTGATCCGAGCTTTCCCCGCGGGGTGGGTTCGGATCTTTGTCTTATCTGCAAGAGCGTGCAGCGGTGTTGCCGGGGAAGCTTTGCAGTCGCACAGTTTCATTTTTGGGCCAGGCGGAAGTGAAAAAATGCAAGCAGCATGGCGATGACAGGCGCTTGGCCGTTATGCGATAATAACCGCGAAAGCTGACCGCTGCTTGTGCCGGCTGCAGGAGAATCGGGCGCAATGGCCACTAAGAGCGGATCAATGCACGCGAGATCTTGATTTGAAATGTCGTAATTGCCTTTGGCTGCAATGGCATGCTGCACCGCGTCTGCGGCAGGATACGATAAAGCGAAACAAGGAGTGCCGGATGGAAATTCGAAAACGAGAGGAAACCGATTGCCTGGATGCGATCAGCCGCGTGTATGAGGAGAGCTGGCGTGCCGCCTATCAGGGACTGCTGCCGCAGGCATATCTGGACGCCATCCCAGCTGGGTATTGGGTCCCCTATCTGCAGCAGGCGGGACGGGAATGCCTGCTTTTGCTTGATGGCAGTCAGATCGTCGGCACGGTTAGCTATTGTCGCTCCCGTCTGCCGGAGCTGGCGAAATGGGGCGAGATCATTTCGATTTATTTGTTGCCCGCTTACTGGGGCAAGGGCTATGGCAGAATGCTTTTTGCCGCCGCAGCGGAAGAACTGGAAAAAATGGGCTGCCAGGGTCTGTTTCTCTGGGTCCTGGAGGGGAACCGGCGTGCGGAAAGGTTTTACCAACGGATGGGCCTCCATCCACATGCTTCTTATCTGGAAGATACGATCGGCGGCATGGCAGTGCGTGAAGTGCAGTATCGTAGGGAAGCGCAGCGCTTGCCGCAAGAGGAGAGCGCAGCAGAATAAAAGGATTTTTCCGTGCGGAGATGCTGTTTTCCCTGTGGTCTTAATCGCGGGCTCTGCGCCATGCGGCGGGGTAAAGCTTGCCCGGGCCGCAGCGGTGACAGGGGCAATCCGTTCTGCACGATCGTCAGCCTGAACATGCGCTGCTGCATATGGTCGCAGGGAATCGCGCTGTGGGCGGAGTATTTTTATCCGTCGTCAATGTATATTAGCGAGCAGAATGAGGAGGGATATTCGATGTCGCTCTTGTTGTTTTGGTCCAGCCCCAACCGCGACGGTCTGACTGCCGCGGCAAAAGAAGCGCTGCTGACCGGGATCAGCCGGGCGGGGACGGCTTATGAAGAAGTTCAGTTGAATCAATGCGCGGTCCTGGCCTGTCGGGCCTGTGGCGACGGCTGGGGGAATTGCCATGCGCGAGGCGAATGCGTCCAGCATGATGATTTTTCCCAGCTTTATCTTGCTATGCAGAAAGCGGAAGGCATCGTTTTGGTCACGCCGGTCTATTGGCATGATTTATCTGAGAATCTGAAATGTTTACTTGACCGGGTCCGCCGTTGTGAAACAGGACATAACCATTTTCTGCGCGGTAAGCCCTGCCTTTTGACGGCCTGTGCCGGTGGCAGTGGCCGTGGTGCGGTGGAATGCCTGCAGCGGATGGAGGAAACGACCTCCCATCTCGGGATGACGGCGTTGGAACGGCTGCCGGTTACCCGTTTCAATCGCAGCTATATGCTGACCGCGCTTTGTGGGGCAGGGGAAGCATTTGCTTTGTGGTTGCAGCGGGGGAAAGATGGCAGCGCATGACTGCATGCAGATTGCAGGTGTATGCGGAACAGATGCGGGGTCGCTCGGATGGTGGCTAATGCGTCGGCTATTGTGCCGGCGCGTTTTTGTT
>CALXRV010000057.1 GCA_944390945.1 uncultured Clostridia bacterium | reverse complement strand
GGATCAGCGTTATTGGAACGATGGTGCGGACCTGGTCGCGTTTGTGCGCGATATCTTGACGGAAAAACATTTGTTGGGCAAGCGGATCGCGGTGGATGATACCTTTGAATTTTTCCAGCTGGAGATTGTTCGCCGGGCAACGCCGGATTCTGTATTCAGCCTGGGCAGCGAGCTGTTTACCGAGCTGCGCATGCGCAAGGACGCACAGGAACTGGAGCTGATGCGCCGTTCCGGCGAGCTGAGCGACGAAGCGGTCGGCATGATCGTGGAGCAGGTGCTGAGCGGGAAAAGCGAGGCGGAACTGAAGGCCTGGATCGAATTCGAACTGGCAAAGCGCGGCATGACGGACGGGTTTTCCAATCTGATTGCCTTTGCAGAAAATACCGGTTCGCCGCATCATGTCTCCGGTGGACGTGTATTGCACAGCGGAGAGGCGTTTTACCTGGATATCGGCGGTGGTTATCAACACTACTGGTCGGATATCACCCGTTCTTTCTTTGTTGGCCGGCCGCCGCAAAAATATATCGACTGCTATCAGCGCGTGCGGGAAGCGCAACAGCTGGCTTTCGCTTCGATCCGGCCTGGCGTGCGTGCCTGCGACGTGCATATGGTGGCTTGGAATTATCTGAACCAGTATGGGCTGGCGGAGTATTTTACGCATCGCTTGGGGCATGGCATCGGCATGTTGGGCCATGAACTGCCCAACCTTTCGCCGGACAATACGCTGGTTTTGGAGCCGGGGATGTGCTTTTCCTGCGAGCCGGGCGTCTATTTCCAGGGGGAATGGGGCATCCGCATCGAGGATTCGGTGGCGGTGACGGAAACCGGCGCGATCTCCTTCAACCACTACCCGAAGGATTTGATCACCCTGTAGGCGCCGGCGCGGTTGGGCCGCATGGTCTGCGGCCCAACCGCAGGCGGGCGGGAAGGAAGGATTCCCGCCCGCCTGCGCCGCTGCCTGCAGCGGCTTGCGCCGGCGCGGCAGAGCAAAGTGATGCGCCGCGGCTGTAGCGCAGCAAGATTGCCTGCCGAAGGGGACGACGAAAGATTTCTCTTGCATCGCAGCGGCAGATAGCGGCAGATGTGGTATAGTACTTGACGCTATGTGAAATGATGATAAAGGATGTGATCGATTTTTATGGACAGCAGCGGTAGTGACGGTTGTGCGTCCTACCACAGTTTGATTTTTCCTGTTTGCTGCATGCCGGAACCTGTTTTGCGGGAATGATCTCGCCGAATGGGGAACAGGTATGTTTTTTTGTGCCCATTTACAGGGAAAATCAGACGAAAAGGAGACAATGATGATTTCCGAAATATTACCCAGCATTTTTGCCATGGTGTTTTGCATTTTGATGTCCGCTTATTTTTCCGCAACAGAGACGGCTTTTTCTTCGCTCAATAAAATCCGCATCAAGGTTCTGGCGGAAAGCGGCAATCGCAGAGCGCAGCTTACCTATCGTTTATCTGAGGATTATGACCGGCTGATCTCAACGATCCTGATCGGCAACAATATTGTGAATATCGCCGTCGCTTCCATTGGGACATTGCTTTTTGTTAAACTTTACGGCGATATCGGCGCCACGCTTTCCACCGTTGTCGTGACGGTTGTTGTATTGATTTTTGGCGAGATTACGCCAAAGAGTGTGGCCAAGGACTTTCCGGAAAAATTCGCCATGTTCAGTGCGCCGCTGATCTATTTGCTGATCCGTGTGCTGAAGCCGATCAACTTTCTCTTTTCACAATGGAAAAAATTGGTCTCGCGCCTGCTGAAAACAGAAGAAGACGCCAAAATGTCGCAGGAAGAGCTGATGTTGCTGCTGGAAGAAGCGCAGAGGGACGGCAGTATTGATCAGGATGAGGGCGCTTTGTTGAAGAATGCGGTGGAATTCCGCGACCTGAAGGCGGAAGACATTTTGACGCCGCGCGTAGACCTGAAAGCCGTCAGTATCGAAGCCACAAAGGAAGAGATTGCCGCGGTATTTGCGGAATCCCATTTTTCCCGCCTGCTGGTCTTTGACGGGGATATTGACCGGATCGTCGGCGTGGTGCATCAGAAAGATTTTTATACTGGCCGCGGCATTACGGAAAAAGCGCTGTGCGAGATTATTTCACCGCCGATTTTCGTGCGGCCGATGGAAAAGGTGAATGATCTGCTGAAACATTTGCAGGCACATAAATCGCATATTGCGGTAGTGATTGATGAATATGGCGGCACGATGGGCGTCGTTACCATGGAAGATATTCTGGAAGAGCTGGTCGGCAAGATCTGGGATGAACATGATGTGCTGGAAGAAGCCTTTGTCCGGCTGGAAGACGGCACATATCTGGTGGAAGGCGATGCGAACTTTGATGATTTCTGCAGCTTTTTCCATATCCGGGACGAGGCAAACAGCGTTTCCCTGGGTGGCTGGATCATGGAGCGAACCGGGAAGGTGGCGGAAAAGGGAGATTCCTTCAATTACGGGCCTTTGCATATCCATGTGCAGCAGGTCCGGCATAACCGGATTGAAAAAGTGCGGGTGACCGTGCGCGAAGACCTTGCGGAATAAGCGGCCTGCCGGGCTTTGGGGCGGCCAAGCGCGCCCGCTGATGAAGATGCGCTGGAGTTGAGCTACAGACAAAACGCCGCAGATCCATCTGCGGCGTTTTTCCTTTTCCGTCCGCACCGGCATTGGCCATGGCCTTGGCTGGGTGGGATTTGCTTTTTGGGGATTATGCCGGCTGTCACAGGTTGAGCAAAACAATGGCGATCAGGATGATGGCCAGGGCGATCCATTGCCGCTGTTTCAGCCGCTCGCCGAAGCAGAAGATGCCGGCGCAGGTGATCACCAGAATACAGGCCACGCCGCGCAGCGGATAGGCGATTACTGCGGGAATATCCTCCAGCGCACGCAACAGCAGGCGGGAAGCAAAGAAATTTGGCAGGCCAACCAGGATGCCGAAGAGGATTTCCTGCCGGCCCAGCCGCTCTTTGCGGTGCAGGGTGAGCGCGCTGCAGATCAGCAGCGCGCTGACAAAGGTGAAAAAGATAAAATGCGCGGAAAGCGCGCTTTCTCCCAACTGTTCATAGACTTTTGACATCGCGCTGGCAGAACCGTCAGCCAGCAGCAGGCAGAGCAGCATCAGCTTGGAGCCGGCTTTTTTCTGGTCTTTCTCGCCGTTGATGACGATGATGGCGGCAATGGCCAGCGCTGTGCCGGCCATTTGTGCAATGGTCGGCTGTTCGTTGAAAAAGCAGACGGAAAGCAGCAGCGGGACGAGCAGCCCCAGCCGGGCGAAAAGCGCCGGCAGGACGACGCCGTTGCGCTTGATATTATACTGCATCAATACCAGCGACAACAGATAAAATACGCCGTTGATCAAGCCCATGCCCAGCGTGGGCAGCAGGGCCGCACTGTGCGGCAACGGCGTGCCGGGGCCGATATCCAGCCAGGCGGCGAAAACACAGACGATATAATTGACGGTCAGTACTGCCATCCGTCCGCTGACACGCCCTTCACTGTAACGGAAAACGATCGAGATCATGGAAGATCCAAGGATCGCCACGATCAGATAAAACATGACGGTCTGCTCCTTTCCTGTCGCATTTATGGGCTGGTCCTTTGTTTTGCCTGCGGCTTTGACATGGCCGGAGCGCGCCGTGGCCGGCGGTCATGCGATTTATGTCGAGGGCATCGTTTCCATTATACAGAGTGCAGCGGTATAGTGCAAGTCTGCTTTTGCTGTGTCGGCAGGGAATTGCTGTTTTATCGGGAATTGGTATTTTATGCAGAAGCCGGCAGGTTGCTTCAGCGAGGCGGCGGCCTGATCGCCCGGCGGCCATGCCTGTCTGCGGTGCTTTTATGCCGCCTGCCGTTCTATTGTACGGCGCCTGTGCGCCGCCGCTGCGCGGCGGGATACCTGCGCGGTATTCCTTGCGGTGGCAAATTAACGTTTTAATCAGCGGGGCTTGTTCCATTGCCGGTTCCCGCTCCATAAAGGAGGAAAAGATATGAAGCTGGAGTTTGACCCCACAGTGTACCCTTACCCCTCCCGGCGCTATGCGCTGTTTGCGACCAAGGGTATGGCTTGTACCTCGACGCCGCAATCTGCGCAGGTCGGCCTGGAGATCTTGAAAAAGGGCGGCAATGCGATCGATGCCGCGGTGGCGATGGCTGCCTGTCAGAGCGTGGTGGAGCCGGTTTCCAACGGCATCGGCAGCGACGCTTTTGCCCTGGTCTGGACTAAGGGCAAGCTGTACGGCCTGAATGCGAGCGGTTGGTCGCCCAAGGCGTTGACTGCGGATATGCTGCGGGCAAAAGGCTTGACGGAGATGCCGGTTTATGGCTGGGAAGCGATCACCGTACCCGGCGCGCCGGCAGCTTGGGCGGCCTTGGCGGAGCGCTTCGGGCGGTTGAGCCTTTCCGAACTGGTCGAACCGGCCAGCCGGTATGCGGAAGAGGGCTACCCGGTCGCGCTTAACGTAGCCAGCGGCTGGCAGCGGCATCATCATCATTTCAGCACGCAGCAGGGGGAAGAATTCAAACCTTATTTTGACGAGTTCACGATCGACGGTCGGGCGCCACGCGCGGGCGAGGTGTTTCGCAACCCCTATATGGCGAATACCCTGCGGGAGATCGGCGCGACCAAGGCGGAAAGTTTTTACCGCGGTGCGCTGGCAGAAAAAATTGTCGCTTTTGCGCAGCGTACCAACGGCTATTTCAGCGCAGAGGATTTCGGCGAATATTATCCGGAATGGGTGGAGCCGATCTCGGTCAACTATCGTGGTTATGATGTCTGCGAGTTGCCGCCCAACGGGCACGGCATCACGGTTCTGATGGCGCTCAACCTGCTGAAAGGCTTTGACCTGGGTAGCTACCGCGACTGCATCGATGTCTACCATAAGCAGATCGAGGCGATCAAGCTTGCTTTCAGCGATGCCGGCGCCTATGTCACCGACCCGCGCGATATGCGCGTGAAGGTGGAGGAGCTGCTTTCCGATGCTTATGCGGATGAGCGCCGCAAGCTGATCACGGATACCGCCTGCATGCCGGTGGCCGGCGATCCGCGCTGCGGTGGTACGATCTATCTTTGCACCGCGGATGCGGAGGGCAACATGGTCTCCTATATCCAGAGCAACTACCGCGGTTTTGGCTCCGGCGTTATCGTCCCCGGCACCGG
>CALXRV010000056.1 GCA_944390945.1 uncultured Clostridia bacterium | reverse complement strand
GCTTGTCGATTCGCCGTACCCCTTGCTGACAGGATATGTTTTTCGCAGCAGCCAGCCGCTGACGCCGCTGGCGCAGGAGTTTATCGCCAGCGTGCAGGCATATTTTGCCGCGAACACCTGAGCGTATTCAAATATCATAAAATAACATGCTGTTAAACCGCCGAGGACCGGCGGTTTATATTTTTTGCAATAGCTATAAATAAAGATTGGTGTATATAAGGTCATAGCAGTCACTTGTTTATTTAAGTACAGAGTGCTTGTATGTATGATAGATAAATAGGTAAATTGGGGTACTAAAATTTGGGTAAAAGAAGGAAAAATTGAAACAAAGAAATAAAATGAATAATTAATCACCCTTTTGTCATCAAAAATGACAAAAGGGTGATTTTCCATGCTGAAAGCGTGGAGTTGAGTAGGAAGTAAATAAAAATTTAATAATTAATAATAAAATAGGATATTTATTCATTTTAACACCATATTTTTGGATAATATTGTATATTATTAAGTAGTGCGAAAAGGAGAATTATTTGTTAAACAGAAAACATAATATACTTTTTGCAGAAAGAATGAGGAAATAATGGTTTTGTCATTATATGTGACAATTGACTGATTTGTTGATAAGTTGTTGATAAAAGTAACAGAGGCAATATGGCGAGTAATCAAAAAGAGAGGAGGTGGAATGGATAAGTTAGAGACAACACTACATCTTTGATGCAGATCCGAGTAGCATTAAGAATTTTGAGGGAGGTTATGTCGATGCAAAGAAAAAAAGTTTGGTCACTGCTGTGTGCTTTACTTTGTATTATGCTGCTCATGGCCGCTTGTGGCAGTGAGGAAGCGCAGACGCAGGATGTGCAGGAAGCTCCAGGCGAAGATGCTACTGTTGATGTCCCGGCAGGACAGGGGATCCGAATGGCGGTTTCCGGCAATCCCAATATTGACCCGGCAACGGGAAGCAACTGGGTTGCGGTTTACTGCTACATTAATATTTATGATTCTTTGGTCATGTATGACGAGGAAGGTAATTTGATTCCTTTGTTGGCAGAATCCTGGGAAATGGCAGAGGATGGTCTTTCCTATACATTTAAGTTGAAGGAAGGCGTGAAATTCCATGATGGCAGCGAATTGACCGCATCGGATGTCGTTTTCAGCTTCAACAGAATGATGACCATCAATCAAGGTTTCACGTATATGTTTAAAAATTGTGTAGCCAGTGTCGAGGCTTTGGATGAGTACACGGTCAAGTTTAATCTGACGCAGACCGTGGGCGCATTCCTGGATCGTTTATGCCGTTTGTATATTTTGAATGAAGATCTCGTTATGGCGAATCTCGATATGGAAAATTCTACGTACAACTATGGCGAATTTGGAGATTATGGCCGCTCTTATTTGTTGGAAAAGGATGCAGGTAGCGGACCATATATGGTTACTGAACTTTCACAGCAAAATCATGTACAGGCAGAAAAATTTGATGATTACCATATTCCCTTTGCGGAGAATGCCCCTGCTTATATTCGGATCATAAATAATACAGAAGCAACGACCGTCCGTACGATGCTTGCTAGTCGTGAACTCGAGCTGTCTGATAACTGGCAGACTACGGAAAGCTACGAAGCGTTAGCCAAAATTGATGGTGTGACGGTTACAAATTATTCTAATTCTTCAACGCAGATGATTAGCTTTAATTGCTCGTTGGAACCGACTGATGATGCCTATGTGCGTAAGGCCTTGGCTTGCTTGGTTGACTATGATGCTGTAGTAAATAATATCTTCCCCGGTTCTGTGCGTGCGGTGGGGCCAGTGAATGCAGCTACACCGGGTGCGAACAGCGCAAACAGGGAATATCCTTACAATTATGATCTGGAACAGGCAAAAGCATATTTGGCGCAGTCGAAATATGCAGACCGGCTGGATGAGATCTCGATAGAATTCTTTGTCAATTCGACTGTGCCATCGCAGGAAAAGCTTGCGCTGATGATACAGGCCGCAGCGCAGCAGGTTGGCTTAGAAATCACTGTGACCAGTGCACCTTACTCAACCTGGAGTGAACGTGTAACCAGCAGTGAATCTACGGCAAACATGAGTACAGCCTCGCAGGCTCCATACTATTATGATGCCGGTGCGTCTTTTGAAGCACATTTTACTGATGAGAATCAAGGTACGACGACCAATACGCATTGGATCAGCGAACCGACCTTGAACCAGCAGATCATCGATGCAGTAGGTATCATAGACCAAACGGAAAGGTATGCAGCCTATGCAGAGATCGAACAGAAAATCCTTGATGAGTGCTATGCCATTTTTGTTGCGGATATCACAGAAAAAGTAGCTTATCAATCGGATTATGTTTATTGGCCTGCTGCCGAATATTTTGCGGAGACTGGTGAGTTGCGATATAACGAATTAGGATATCATTACTGGTTCCATGATTTTGGAATAATCCAGTAAAACACAGTAAAGCAGAGCTGAGAATAAAAGGTAAGGAACGCTTGAAGATTTAAGGGTTGAAGATTTTATGTATTAAATAAAGCAAAGAAAACGATTATGCAAGAAGGTGTGGTCAGATGGCATGATGGTCAATCTGACCACACCCCAGGTCAGCTCAAATTCAATAAATAATAAAAATTGGAGGGATTGTTGTGATCAGAATCGATATACTTGTACCAGTTTTCGTGGATTTGTGGGACGAGAAAGTGCTGGAGGCAGCTAAAAAAGTTGCAGCACCGGATGTGGATATTCATATTTGCCATTTGGAACACGGCGTTGCTTCGCTGGAGAGCGGCTACGATGTAGCTGTATCTGGTAAATGCGTAGTGGACAAGGCGCAGGAGCTGGAAGCGCAAGGGTCGCAGGGGATCGTTGTATATTGTTTCAAAGATCCTGTAATCGATGCCTGCAAGGAAAAGCTAAATATTCCTGTGGTTGGTATCCGGGAAGCAGCTATCGCATTGGCCGGCCTGATGGGGGATAATATTGCCGTCATCACGACGCGAAAATTCTCGGTCGCCCAGTATAAACGTGTACTAAAGGGTAAGGTTCATGAGGTAACCTGCCTCGATATCCCAGTTTTGGAATTAGGCGATTATGAGCGGGTGTACAAAACATTGGATGAGCGGGTAGGTCAAGTGGCCGCTAAGGGCAGCGATATTGTAGTGCTGGGCTGTGGGTCCATCCTGAATCTGGATTTCCATTCGATTGAAGAGAAATACGGGATTCCTATCGTACTGCCAGTATATGCTGGCGTAATCGCTTGCGAGTTTATGGTTCGCACCGGGTTAAAGCAAAGCCGTATTGCATATCCCATCCCTGATGAAAAAGAATTTCGCTAATGTGACCTCTGCTGAATATTTGGAGGTGTATGAATGGTTAAATTTCTTGTAAAGCGGTTGATTTTGAGTGTATTTGTATTATTTGGAATATCTGTATTGATTTTTTGTCTTGCTCGTATTATTCCGGGCGATCCGGCGCGCTTGGCTCTGGGTGAGCGGGCATCAGATGAAGCTGTGGCTGAGTTGCGGGAAGCGATGCACTTGGATGCGCCGATCTATGAGCAATATTATTATTGGCTAAAAGATGTCCTGAAGGGTGATTTTGGTCTTTCCCTAAATACACAGCGTGATGTGAGCTTGGATGTCCAACAGTTTTTGCCAGCAACGTTGGAACTGGTAATCGTTGCGGGCATTATCTCGATCGCGATGGCTTTTGTTTTTGGCCTGCTTTCATCCAAATATAAGGATAGCTGGATAGATGGGACGATACGGGTTTTCTCTTATATCGGCATATCCGTACCGGCTTTCGTCTGGGCGATCTTATTTTTGTTGTTTTTCGGCTATGTTTGGGATATCCTGCCCGTATTTAACCGCCTTAGTGCGGGTATCCCAGAACCGAACAGAATTACGGGCATGTATATTCTTGATTTTTGTCTACAAGGTAATTTGCGCGGTGCGCTGGATGCGTTGGCTCATGTCTTTTTGCCTGCATTGGCGTTGGCTGTGGGGCATATTTTTCAGGAGGCCAGGATTCTTCGCTCTTCCCTGATTGATAATATGGAAAAGGAATTTATTTCTGTGACAACCGGTTACGGGATTCCCAAAAGAAAGATTATGAGTTCCTATTTACTTAAGCCCTCTGCGATATCTGTTACCACAGTTGCAGGCTTGGATTTTGCGAATACTTTGGGAAATGCATTTCTGGTTGAGACCATATTTAACTGGCCCGGAATTTCGCGTTATTGCTTGAATGCCATGATGACAAAAGATCTGAACGCAATCTCAGCGGTCGTCCTTATTATCGGGATCATATATATGATCGTTAATATTATCGTGGATATCGTGATCGCTGCTTTGGATCCGAGAGTAAGGCTGGGGGATTGATTATGAAGAGAAACGATATGATGAATGAGACGTTCAATCTGGATCATCGGGGGCTGTTGTCACCGTCAACGATGGAAAATATTAAGATTTCATTTTATAAGTTTACACGCAATAAATTTTCTATCGTCGGTTTACTGATTGTGCTCATCTCCCTGTTCTTGGCAATCTTTGCGAATAAGATAGTCCCATACCCAAGTCATATTACCGGATATGTCGATTATTCTCAGGCGAGCTTGGCACCATGTGCAGAATATTGGTTCGGCACGGATATTCATGGCCGGGATGTGTTTTCACGAGTGATTTACTCTTTCCGTGGTGCCATGCTGATGTCCATTGTCGTACTGGGGATATCTGTTCCGGTTGGTGTAACGTTTGGTCTGCTTGCCGGCTATTATAATGGGACATGGATCGACACGCTGATCATGCGTGTTACCGACATCTTTTTGGCGATTCCTGCCCTGATTCTGGCACTGTCGATCGCTTCTATTATGGAGCCCAGTTTGATGGGATCTATGATCGCTGTTACAGCGATGTGGTGGACCTGGTATACCCGCATGGTATATGGGCTTGCTACTTCGATAAGCAAGGAATATTTTGTGAAGAATGCAGAATTGATTGGCGCTTCCAAATTTCATATTCTGTTCAAGGAAATCCTACCTAGCTGCCTTTCTCCTGTTGTGACGAAAATGGCGTTAGATGTGGGCTGGGTAATTTTGATGGGGGCTTCACTCAGTTTTGCCGGTTTGGGTGAGCAGCCGCCAACACCAGCGTTTGGCACAATGATCAATGAAGGCTCAAAATATATGCCGGAGATGTGGTGGATTACTATATTCCCCGCTATGGCTATCGCCTTTGTGATTCTAGGATTTAATTTCTTTGGCGATGGTATCAGAGATATGATGGATAGAGGGAGGCAGTAGGCATGACGATAACCAATGGTAATCTTGCGGAAAAATCGTCCGATACCTCTCGGTTGTTGGATATCAGAGGGTTAAAGGTCTGGTATAAAACATATCGTGGCAACGCACAGGTGGTAGATGGCGTTGACATGTATGTGAATCAGGCAGAGAAGATCGGTTTAGTCGGAGAATCCGGTTGCGGGAAAACGACTACGATGAAAATGATTCTGCAGCTGTTGAATCCGAGTCAGATTGTTGTCCCGGAAGGCGAAATATTATTTCAAGGGCGCGACATAAGGAAGATGAATGAAAAAGAGATTATGGAGATCCGACGCAGCTATGTTTCCATGATTTCACAAGCGCCAATGGCTGCGCTAAACCCGGTTTTCAGCATAGGCAAACAAATGGAAGATATTGTTCGTTATTCCGGGCAGTTTCCGAAAGCGGGACGCAAGGAGATTCGCGAGATATGCGCGCAGGCGGTAAATGATGTGATGATTCCTGATGCAAGCAGAATTTTGGATAGTTTCCCACATCAATTGTCTGGTGGAATGCGTCAGCGCATTTGCATTGCGATGTCTCTAGTCACTCCCCGTCAGCTGTTAATTGCAGATGAGCCCGGAACTGCTTTGGATGTGACGATTCAGGATCAGATTCATCGTCTGCTGCGAGAGCTGGTGGAAAAAAAGGGTAGATCATTGATCATGATCACACATTCATTAGGTGTTGCCCGGGAACTGGTCGACAGAATCTATATCATGTATGCAGGTAATATTGTAGAGACTGCCGAAACTAAAAGCCTTTTTGCCTCGCCGCTGCATCCATATACTAATGGCCTGATCCAATGTGTACCGCGTCTCTCTGGCGGCGGTATCTCGGCTGGTATTTATGGTTATGTCCCGGATTATGTTAACCCGGGCATTGGTTGTCGATTCTGTTCCCGTTGTCCTGACGCAAAAGCGATTTGCGCAAAAGAAAAGCCGAAACTGCGGCAGATAAAGCCAGGGCATTGGGTGGCGTGTTTCAAATATGAAGCACCCTCCGCGGAAAGGGGGGAACAGTAAATGGTTCAGCAACAGGCGCCGAATGAGATTTTAACATTGAAAGGACTGAAACAATATTTCCCAGTAGATCACCATCGTTTTGTGCGTGCCGTAGATGGGATTGATCTTTCGGTATATCGGGGGGAAGTATTAGGTCTGGTTGGAGAGTCCGGATCTGGCAAGAGCACTATTGCTTATACGGTTATGGGTATGTATAAGCCGACGGATGGGCAAATCATCTTTAACAATGAGGAAATCGGTCATCGAACTGCAAAGCGGAGCCGGGCTTTCAAAAAGGATATACAGATTGTATTCCAGGACCCGGGGTCTTCACTGAATCCATATCAGGATGTCAGACAGATCCTCAGTTTGCCGCTGAAAGTGCATAATATTGTTCCCCGACGGGAAATCGACAATAAAATAATGAATATTTTGGAAATGGTGGAATTGCCGCGTACTTTCCTTTATAAATCTCCGAATTCGATCGGCGGTGGAGAAAAGCAGCTGGTATCCATTGCTAGAGCATTATGTAGCGATCCAAAATTCATTATTTTGGATGAACCGACATCTTCACTTGATGTATCGATTCAGGCAAAAATTATCAATATGCTGCTGAAAATACGTAAGGAGCGGCAGCTGACATATATGCTGATTACACATGACATGGGATTGATGCGGAATGTTGCGACAAGAGTAGCGATTATGTACTTAGGTAAAATCTGCGAAATTGCACCGGCGGAAACATTTTATAGTAGGCCGCTCCATCCGTATACTCAGATGCTATTATCTGCGATTCCAGTCATTTCTGAAGAAGAAGAAGCACTGAAACCGAAAAAGGTGATAGCACAGGGCGAGATTCCTTCGCCGGTAAATATTCCATCCGGATGCAGTTTTAATACTCGATGCAGTTATAAGATGGATATTTGTATGAAAGAGGATCCGCTCAGCGTTGAGGTGGAGCCTGGGCATTGTGTGCGTTGCCACTTGTTCAACCAGGCAGGGCGGGAATAACATTTGTCAAATATAAATCTAAGGAGGAATATTTTATGGAAATCAAGATCGGCACGGAGATGCGGGACGAATACAAACGGTTAGAGCTGGCGAAAGGCGCATTAAAGTTCGTTCGCGACTTTATGCTGGTTAAACCGGGGGAGAATGTGGTAGTCAATTATGATACCTATGTGGATGAACGCGTCGTACGTGCGTTGGCGCAGGCGATCTATGCGATCGACGGCGTGCCCTCCATCATCTACACGCCGACCGGTACGGGGTTTTATGCGGAAAGCAACCCGCCGGCGCCGCTCGCCGCTGCCGTCTGTGCTGCAGATGTTTGGATTGAACTGGCCTATGCGCCGATTATGCATGGCGCTGCTTACCGCCAGGCGGTGGATGTCAATGGCGCCCGCTATATCTGCGCGACAGGCATGGATACGGAAATGCTGATCAACCTGGTGGGCAAAGTGGATATCGATAAGGTGATCGAGCTGGGCGAATACTTCAAAGCCCGGATCGAGCAGGCTAAAGAGATTCACGTCACCAGCAAAAATGGTACGGACCTGCACGGCGTAATCGGCGGCCGTAAAGTACGTCATTCCGGGATCAAGGCGAGCATCAAGGGCTATCCGGTGATGATGCCTGGCCAGACCAGCTGGTGCCCGATCGAAGAGTCGATCAATGGCACGCTCGTTTTTGATGGCGCGGTATTCCCGCCTGAGGAAATCGGAGCTTCGCTGCATGCGCCGATTTATATGGAATTCAAGGAAGGCAGGCTGGTGAAGGTGTATGGCGATGGTCCGGAAGCCAAGACCTTCAAAGACTGGATCGATGCTTTTGGTGACCCCAATATGTACCGGCTTGCCCATTATTCTCAGGGGTTCAACCCAGGGGTAACCAAGGTCACCGGTCGTATCGTTGAAGATGAGCGCGTTTTCGGCTGCATGGAATTTGGCATTGGTTCGCAGGGCGTTAAGGTTGGCGGCGCGCATTGGAACGCTGCTTCTCATACAGACGGCATCCTGCTCAAGCCGACGATCATTCTTGACGGCGATGTGTTGGAAGAGGACGGTGTGTATCAGGATCCGACGGTGCGGGCACTTTGCGCAGAACTCGGCGTTGCCGGCTATTGAGCCGCTGGATGCCCCTAATGTAGATTCCTCCTCCTGCGCCTGCTGGATGATGTGCGTTTCGTCCGACCGGTCGCCCGCATGGGCGGCCGGGAGCGGGCGCAATGATAAAAAAGGAGTGTATTGAGATGGCTGAATTCCAAATTTATGAAGAGCTTAATGCGTTGATCGACCGTTATCGCGAGGATATCGTGCGGGATACGCAGCGTCTGGTCGCTTATAACAGCATTTATGAAGAGAGCGATAAGCCTGGGGAACCTTTTGGCCCGAAGATTGCGGAAGCGCTTGACGGTACGCTGGCCCTTGCGGCAGGCATGGGTTTTTCCACGCGCAATGTGGACGGTTATATGGGCGTGATCGATATGGGCGAGCCCACGCTGGGCAAAAAGATTGGTATGATCGCGCATATCGATATCGTACCTGCTGGTGACGGTTGGACTTACCCGCCGTTTGCCGGCGAAATCGTCGATGGAAAATTATATGGCCGTGGTTCTGTGGATGACAAGGGCCCGTTGGTCGCCGCCCTGTATGCGATGAAAGCGGTCCAGGAGAGCGGCCTGCCGGTCAGCAACCATGCCAGGTTCCTGATTGGTGCGGATGAAGAGAGCGGCTTCCGTTGCATCAAGTATTACCTGACCAAGGAAGAGCAGCCTTGGGGCGGCTTTTCCCCGGATGGAGAATTTCCCGTCATCTATGGGGAAAAGGGAACATACCGTTTTCGCTGCACCGGCTCGTGGCAGGCAGCCTGTGATCAGGAACGCTTTACCGTACATATGGTCAAGGGCGGTACGCGGATGAATGTGGTGCCGGAATTTGCTTCAGCGGAACTCGGCTGCAATGATGCGCTATATGCCCTTGCTGAGCAGGCTTTGGCCAAATACAATCCGGATGGACGCATCACGCTTAAACGGCAGGGCGAACGCCTGACGGTGGAAGCGCAGGGCATCAGCGCGCATGCGGCAACGCCATGGTTCGGGCTTTCCGCCAACAATTTGCTGTTGAATTATCTGCGCCTGTTGCCTTTAGCCCCGGCTGCTGCGGAAAGCTATCTCTATGCGCTGGCGGACCTGTTTGCAGAAGGCAATGCCGGCGTAAATATCGGCATTGCCTGTGAAAACGAAGAATTTGGCGCGCTTACGCTTTCCCTGGGCGTGCTGGAGGTCGGCGAGAATGGCGGCAGCGCTGCATTTGATATGCGCTATCCAAACCTGGATGCACGTGCGCAAATCTGGCAAACGGTAGAGCAGAACTGCCAGGCGCGCGGTCTTGCCGTCGAGCTGCTGCAGGATAAGCCTGGGCTGCATGTGCCACAGGATTCTTTCCTGGTGCAGTCCCTGCTGCAGGCGTACCAACAGACCACCGGCCGCGATGAAATGCCAAAGACGATCGGCGGCGGTACTTACAGCCGGGCCATGCACAACTTTGTCGCCTATGGACCGCT
>CALXRV010000055.1 GCA_944390945.1 uncultured Clostridia bacterium | reverse complement strand
GGCTTCAAGTCCTGCGCACGCGTTCAGCTGCTGTGCGCTGTTACGTCTTAAAGCCGGCGGGCGGGTAGAACCCGCAGTCGGCGTCGCGCTTGGGGCGGTTTACTGCTCGCAAGTTCTGCGCACGCGTTCAGCTGCTCTGCGCTGTTGGGTCTTAAAGCGGGCGGCGCGGACGGGAACGGCTGCTGCCGTTCCCGTGGCCGCAGAAAACCGTCTGCGGCAGCCGCCTTTGGCGGCCCGCGCCGCCCACAGGCCGGATATCTGCGGCAGAGCCGCTGGACAGCCAGCCCGGGTCGCGTTTGCCATGTTTGGTTGTCTTTGCACCCTGCGCAGGACAACGCATGCCGGATGGCGAAATGCCTGCAGTAGGGCGGCTGCGCGCAGCTGGCTGCACATGTTTCACGTGAAACGGATGAAAACAGGGCGCCGGCGCCGCGGCGGGATGATGGGAAAAGATGATTTGGATGGCGAAAATAGCATTTCCGGAGGAAACGAGGCAGTGAAAACAAAAGAGGCGGCGAATCGTTTTGATGTGATCGTGATCGGCGGCGGGCATGCCGGCTGCGAAGCGGCGCTGGCTGCAGCGCGCCTGGGCGCGGCTACGCTGCTGATCACCATGTCGCCGGAAAGCGTGGCGCTGGCGCCCTGCAACCCGGCGATCGGCGGCCCGGCGAAAAGCGTGGTCGTGCGCGAAATCGATGCGCTGGGCGGCGCGATGGCCGAGATCACGGATGCGTCGCAGATCCAGACGCGGATGCTGAACACGGCAAAAGGTCCGGCGGTGCGCGCGCTGCGCGCGCAGATCGACAAGGCGCTTTATCAGCGGCTGATGCTGCGCCGTCTGGAAACGACGGAAAATCTGCAGCTGCGCCAGGGCGAAGTGACGGCGCTGCTGACTGCCGATGGGCGCATTTCCGGCTGCCGGCTGGCAAACGGCACGGCGTTCTTTGCGCCTGCGCTGGTGCTCTGCAGCGGCACTTACCTTAATGGCAAAATCCTGATCGGCGAATACGAGGCGAGCAGCGGCCCGGCCGGGCATCCGGCTTCGCACGCGCTGAGCGGCGAATTGGCGCGGCTTGGCCTGCAGCTGGCGCGTTTCAAAACCGGTACCCCGGCGCGGCTGGATGGCCGCAGCATCGATTTTTCGCTCACCGAAGAACAGCCGGGCGAAAGCGGGCTTTATTTTTCCTTTCTTACGCGGCCGGGCGATTATGCGCGGCCTGCGCTTTCCTGCTGGTTGACCTATACCAATGCGCAGACGCATGCGCTGATCCGCGCCAACCTGCACCGCGCGCCGCTCTTTTCCGGCCGCATCGCAGGCGTGGGGCCGCGCTATTGTCCTTCGATCGAAGACAAGGTGGTGCGCTTTGCAGAACGCGAAAGCCATCAGCTTTTCCTGGAACCGGAAGGCGAGGAGAGCTGCGAATATTATGTGCAGGGCATGTCGTCTTCACTGCCGGAAGAAGTGCAGGATGCCTTTTTGCGCACGATCCCGGCGCTTGCGCAGATGCGCATGATGCGGCCTGCCTATGCGATCGAATACGATTGTATCGACCCGCGGCAGCTGGATGCGACGCTGCAGGTAAAAAGTCTGCCCGGCCTTTTTCTTGCCGGGCAGATCAACGGCACTTCCGGCTATGAAGAAGCCGCCGGCCAGGGCTTGCTGGCCGGCATCAATGCCGCGGCGGCAGCGCGCGGACTGCCGCGTTTTACGCTCGACAGGGGCGAAAGCTATATCGGCGTGCTGGTGGATGATCTGATCACCAAAGGGACGAACGAGCCTTACCGCCTGTTCACCTCGCGCGCAGAATACCGGCTGCTGTTGCGGCAGGATAATGCGGATCTGCGGCTGACGCCGCGCGGCATGGCCTATCCGGGGCTGATCAGCCCGCAGCGCGCGCAGGCCTTCCAGGCGCGCAAAGAGGCGATCGAAGCAGAGACGGCGCGGCTTGGCGCAGTGCGCGCGGATGCGGCTGCGCTGGCGCGGCTGGGGCTTGCGGGCGAGGCGCCGCAAAGCCTGGCCAGCCTGCTTACGCGGCCGGAGCTGCGCTATGCGGCCGTGGCCGCGCTTTATCCGCCGCCGCAGCCGCTGGCTGCAGATGTGGCGGAAGAGGTGGAGATTCAGCTGAAATATGCCGGCTATATCCGCAAACAGGCGGCGCAGGTGGCGCGCTGGCGCAGGCTGGAGCAGCGCCTGCTGCCGCCGGATATCGATTACCGCAGCATCCGCGCGCTTTCCAGCGAAGCGGCGCAAAAGCTGGATGCATTGCGTCCGGCCAGCATCGGCCAGGCCGGTCGCATCAGCGGCGTTTCGCCGGCAGATATCAATGTGCTGCTGGTCTGGCTGGAACGCAGAGGAGGAGGCAGGAAGGATGACTGATTTCCGGCAGCATTTGGCCGGGCTGCTGGCCTTGCCCGGGGCGCCGCAGTTGAGCGAAAAGCAGCTGGCGCAGCTGGCGCGGCATTGGCAGCTGCTTTCCGCAGCAGCGCAGCATTTTAATCTGACGGCGATCGCAGGCGATGCAGAAGCAGCGGAAAAACATTATTTCGATTGCCTGCTCGCGCTGCCGGCGCTGGCCGGGGCGGCAGCAGGCGCCCAGGTGGCGGATATCGGCAGCGGCGGCGGTTTTCCCGGCCTGGTACTGGCTGTCGCCTGTCCGCAGCTGCAGTTTACGCTGATCGAAGCGACAGGCAAAAAATGCGCCTTTTTGCAGGATTGCTGTAACCAGCTGGGCCTGGCGAATGTGCGCGTGCTGACGATGCGTGCGGAGGAAGCAGGACGCGCGCCGGATCTGCGCGCTGCGTTCGCTTATGCGACAGCACGCGCGGTGGCGCCGCTGGCCGTGCTGGCGGAATATGCGCTGCCGCTGCTGCGCGTGGGCGGCCGGCTGGTCGCGTTCAAGGGCGCAAACCATGCGGCGGAGCAGGCTGCAGCCAGCCATGCGCTGCAGCTGCTGCAGGCAGAGGCAGAAGCGCCGCTGCTGTTTACGCTGCCGCAAAGCGGCGAACAGCGGGCGCTGCTCTC
>CALXRV010000054.1 GCA_944390945.1 uncultured Clostridia bacterium | reverse complement strand
TTTAATAGATATTATTTAATTTTTCTGTTGGTTTCTGATGGTATCGTACGATGCAAAGATCTGGAAGTCTGGGAGCAGTAACTGGCGGAGTGTGATGCTATGACCAAATACATTTTTAAGCGGATTGGCATGTCCATTCTGACTCTATTTGTGCTGATCTGTCTGACCTTTTCCATGATGCATGCGATCCCCGGCGGACCGTTTACTTCGGATCGGCAGGTGACCGCGGCTGTGCAGGAAGCGTTGGATGAGAAATACCATCTGGATGAGCCAAAGCTCGTGCAGTTTGGCTATTATTTAAACGACCTGCTTCATGGCGATTTGGGCATCTCTTATCATTACCGGGGAAAGAGCGTCAATGAATTCATTGCCAGTGGTTTCCCGATATCCGGGAAGCTGGGTTTGGTGACGATTATCTTTACCCTGCTGACTGCTGTGCCAATGGGGATTGTTGCAGCGCTGAAAAACGGTCGTTGGCAGGACATGACAGTGATGGCTATTGCCACGCTGGGCGTGACCATCCCTTCTTTTGTGATCGCGACCATGCTGATGTTTATTTTTTCCTATACGCTTGGTTGGCTGCCCACTTTTGGTGTGGACAGTTGGAAAGGATATATCCTGCCTATGCTGGCCCTGGGGGGATATTCCCTTGCTTTTCTCTGCCGGCTGATGCGCAGCAGTCTGCTGGAAGTGATGGGGCAGGATTATATCCGCACCGCACGTTCCAAGGGACTGCCAGAGTATAAAACGGTGATTCGCCATGCGCTGCGTAATGCACTGATTCCAGTGGTGACCGTACTCGGTCCTACGATCGCCAATCTGATCACCGGCTCTTTTGTGATCGAAAGCATCTTTGCTCTGCCGGGGCTGGGCGTACATTTTGTGGAGAGTATCACCAACCGTGATTACAGCACGATTATGGGCGTGACCATCTTTTATGCGACCTTCCTGATCGCAATCGTTTTCATTGTGGATATTTTCTATTGTCTGATTGACCCGAGGATCAAATATGAATGAGATGATGAGACAATCTTTACCAGATTATCAGATCCAAACGCCAGACCCCTGGGCGGCTCTGCCGGTCAATGCAGAGAGCCGTGAGAAATTATGGTCGAAAAGCCGTACCTTCGTTGGGGATGTCTGGTTCCGTTTTCGCTCCAAATTCACCTCCATATTTGGCTTCATCCTAATTGTGCTGGTGCTGTTGTTTGCGCTGGTTGGGCCATACTTTGCCACGTTTACTTATAGCGAGCAAAATTTGGATTTTGTGAACACTCCACCAGTATTCCGGGCAATAAATTGCAGCGGCGGTTATTTTTATATCACCGATAAGCTTAAGGTATTGGAGATCGATGCGCAGGGCCATTTGGTAGGCAAAGTGGAGAGTATTGCGGAAGATTATGAAAAGAAGCAGGTCACGCTTTCCTATCAGGGAGGCGAGATCATCATGGATTACAGCCAGTCACCGTATACGATGCTGGACGAAAACGGCGAACGGATCGAAGAAGCAAAGCATATCTGGAACCGGACATATCTGTTGGGCAGTGATAACCTGGGCCGGGATATGTTGGCACGACTGATGTTTGGCGCGCGCGTTTCATTGCTGGTGGCGGTGGTTGCCGCTTTAACCAATCTGGTGATCGGCGTACTTTTCGGCAGTATTTCTGCTTACTGCGGTGGTATGGTGGATGCGGTGATGATGCGTATTGTGGATGTGATCAATACCGTGCCGTTAACCCTGTATGTGATTCTGATCATGGTTGTGCTTGATGCGGGTCTGCTCAGTATTATTCTGGCCTTGGGGACTGTATACTGGGTGAATATGGCGCGCGTGGTGCGTGGCGAGATCCTTTCGTTGAAGGAACGTGATTTTGTACTTGCTTCACGCACGCTGGGTTCATCTACCGCAACGATACTTTTCCGCCATCTGATCCCGAATGCCATGGGGCCGATTCTCGTTACACTGACGATGCTGATTCCTTCCGCAATCTTTATGGAAGCGTTTCTCAGCTTTATCGGCCTGGGCCTTACGGCGCCGCTTGCCTCACTTGGTACGATGTGCAATGATGCGCTGGCAACGCTGCGTACTTCGCCGTACCAGCTTTTCGAACCAGCTTTGTTGATCTGCATCCTGATGTTTGGCTTCAACTTTGTCGGCGACGGCCTGCGGGATGCTCTGGACCCGAAACTGAAAAAGTAAATGGAGTGCAAACCTATGGCTATGGAAACAGAACGGAAGGATGCGGCAGCGATCCTTTCGGTTGAACATCTCAGCACAAGCTTTTTTACGAGCAATGGCCGGGTTAATGCAGTGCGCGATGTCAGCTTCAGCCTGCGGCAGGGGGAAATGTTGGGTATCGTAGGCGAATCCGGCTCCGGCAAGACGGTTAGTTCGCTGTCTATTCTGCAGCTTTTGGGTGGGAGCGGACGTATTACGGATGGCAAGATTATCTTTGACGGGACAGACCTTGTCTCCGCACCCAAGAAACAGTTGCGTAATGTGCGGGGCGCACGTATTGCGATGGTCTTTCAAGATCCAATGAGTTCATTGAACCCGTTGATGCCGGTGGGCAAGCAGATCGGCGAGATGATCAAAACACATCAGCCGAAGATCAAAGCGGATGAGCTGCGCAGCGAGGTATTGCGCCTGCTGGGCTTGGTACATATTCCGGAACCGGAAAAGCGCTATCATTCCTATCCGCATGAATTCTCCGGCGGAATGCGCCAGCGTGTGATGATTGCTATCGCGCTCGCCTGCAAGCCGGATGTGCTGATCGCCGATGAGCCGACGACAGCGCTGGATGTGACGATCCAGGACCAGATCCTGAAATTGCTGCGCAGTCTGCGCGATGAGTTCCAGACTTCGGTCATCTTCATCACGCATGATCTTGGCGTGGTGGCTGAGCTCTGTTCGCGGGTGATTGTGATGTACGGTGGTAAAATCATGGAAGAAGCGTTGGTGGATGATTTATATGAAAACCCGGCGCATCCATATACGATGGGCCTGCTGGCTTCTGTTCCCAATGTGGCACAGGATAAGCAAAAACGCCTGCAGTCGATTCCCGGTTCACCGCCGGATATGATTCGACCTCCGGCGGGCTGCCCATTTGCTCCGCGCTGCAGCTATGCGCGAAATATTTGCGGCGCGCAGGAGGCGCCACGCATCCAGGTGGGCGAGTCGCATTTTTCCAGATGCTGGCTATGGGTACCGGAGGCTCCGGCAGAGAATAATCCATTCCGTAAAGCGGGTGGTGAGGCATGACGATGGAAAAACAATACATGTTGGAAGTAAAAAACCTGGTTAAGCATTTCCCGGTCAGCGGCAATAAACATGCTGTGGTGCATGCGGTGGAGGATGTCAGCTTCCGGGTGGAAAAGGGAAAGATCTTTGGCCTGGTCGGAGAATCCGGCTGCGGTAAATCAACCTGTGCCCGAACGATCATTCGCATTTACCAGCCGACGGCTGGCAATATCATCGTGGATGGCGAGGACGTCAGTTATAAGAAAAACCGCGAGCTGCAGGCGTTGCGCCGCAAGATGCAGATGATTTTTCAGGATCCGTACGCCTCGCTGAATGCGCGTATGACGGTGCATGATATCATTGCCGAACCGCTGCGTGCGCATAAAGTGGCCAGCAGCCGGCAAGAGGTCAGCGAGCGCGTCTATGATATGCTGGATAAGGTGGGCCTTTCGCATGAACATGCCAACCGCTATGCACATGAGTTTTCCGGTGGCCAGCGACAGCGGATTGGTGTGGCGCGCGCGCTGGTGATCGAACCGGAGATTGTCATCTGCGATGAGCCGATCTCTGCGCTTGACGTATCGATCCAGGCGCAGGTGGTTAACCTGCTGAAGGATTTCCAATATGAGCGGGGTCTGACCTACCTGTTCATCGCGCATGATCTTTCGATGGTGCGCTATGTTTCCGATGAGATTGGCGTGATGTATCTGGGACAGCTGGTAGAGATTTGTGCAGCGGCAGAGATTTATGAGCATCCGCTGCATCCTTACACCAAAGGCTTGCTGGCGGCGATTCCGATCCCCGTGCCCAAGCTGGCGCGGCAGAAGGTGGTCAGCTCGATAGAAGGGGATATCCCCAGCCCGATCTCACCTCCGCCAGGTTGTCATTTTCATACGCGCTGTCCCTATGCCAAACCGATCTGCCGGGAGCAGGAACCGGAATTACGCGATATGGGGGGCGGACATCAGGTTGCCTGTCATCTCTACTGAGCAGTGGTGGCATTAGGCACTGAGCGGCGACAGAAAGAGGCTTTTTCGTTATCTGCGGATAGCGTTAATGCGAAGCGATAAAAGAGGGGAGGAATCTGTTTTGAAGAAACTGTCGTTTTTCCTGCTGCTGTTGATCTTGGTGTTCAGCCTGGTACTTGCCGGCTGTGGGCCGACAGAATCAGAAACGCAGGGACCAGAGCAGTCTGAGCAGTCCGGAGAAGAAGCGGCTGCACCGGCGGAAGATGGCGCGGCGGAACAGTCTATCATTTTTGCCCTGCACAATATTCCTAACACGATCGATCCTGGTATCACTTCAGAGACTTATGCCAGTCCGATCCTCTATAATGCATTTGAGGGTCTGATCACCTATGATGCAGAAAACAATATCATTCCTGGCAATGCGGAAAGCTGGGAGATCAGCGAGGACGGCCTGACCTATACCTTCCATTTGCGGGAAGGGCTGAAATGGTCGGATGGCAGTGCCCTCACGGCGAATGACTATTTGTACTCTTGGCTGCGTGTGATCACGCCGGAAACCGGCTCGCTCTATGCGGATCAGCTGTTGCCCTATGTCGTTAATGCGCAGGAATTTTATGACGGCACGGTCAGTGCGGAGGAAGTTGGTATCCAGGCGCCGGATGAGCAGACGCTCATCGTTACGCTGAAGAATCCAACGCCCTTCTTCCTGGGGCTGCTGGCAACCTATACCTTCTACCCGGTGCAGCAGGCAACGGTGGAGGCAAACGGTGACCAGTGGACGCTTTCGGCAGATACTTATATTTGCAATGGTCCGTTTAAGGTAACGGAAATCAATTTCAACGAAAGTTATGTTTATGAAAAGAACGAGCATTATTGGAACGCTGAAAATGTAAAGCTGGAGCATTTAACCTTTGTCTTTATTGCTGATCAGTCCACGGCGCTTTCTGCATTTGAAACTGGCGAGATTGATGGTTTCTGGGAAGTTCCCAGCGACGATCTGCCACGCTTGCGTGCGGAGAGTGATGAACTGGTAACGGTGGCTTCTTTTGGTACGACCTACCATCTGATGAATACGGCTGTTGCGCCATTTGATAATATGCTGGTACGCAAGGCATTTAATTTGGCGATCAACCGTCAGTCGCTGATCGAGGATGTTTTGGGTACGAACGATCCGCCTGCCTATTCGATCGTTTCTCCAGGCTATATGGTGAATGGTGTGGATGTAACCGAGGGCCGTTCCTCCTATGGCATGAGCCCCACCGGTGACGCGGAAGCCGCACAGGCTGCGCTGGCAGAGGCTGGTTATCCGAATGGCGAGGGCTTCCCGGTGATCACTTATTATTACAGCACGGATGAAGTCTATAAAAAGACGACGGAAGCGCTGGCAAATATGTTAGAGACTACGCTCAATATCCAGATTGAGCTGAAGACGGCAGACTGGGCAGTATTCTATGAAGATGTTCAGGCCGGCGAATATCAGATTGCGCAGATGGGCTGGGGCGGGGACTATCTCCACCCGATGACCTTCCTGCCGCTGTTTGTAACGGATGGGGTCAACAACTATACTGGTTACTCCAATCCGGCATATGATGATCTGGTCGCGCAGCTGCAGGTTTGCACTGATCAGAGTAAGGAGCCGGAACTGATTCGTGCTGCGGAAGATACGTTAATGGCGGATTATCCGTTCCTGCCATTATTCCATCGTTCCTATTCTTATATGATGAGTAAGGATGTGGAAGGCTATTTCCGTACGCCGCTCAATAATCTCTATTTCCGCGAGGCTTATGTTGTCGAGTAATTGTTTTTGCTGCAGCAGCCCTGTCAGATGACGGGGCTGCTGTATTTATCCGGGGAAAAGAGGGACAAGGAGCAATATGATCCGAGCGATTATCAAGATGGAAGACGGTAGCGAGATGACGTTTGCGCTGTATGCCAAGCAGGCGCCGCTAACCGTAGCAAATTTTGCCGATTTGGCCAATAGCGGTTATTTTGACGGTTTGGAATGGTGCCGTGTTGTATCCGGTTATGTGATCCAGAGCGGTAGCCCAGATAATGATATCATGACAGACAGTCCGTTTCACCTCTTTGGCGAATTTGCGGAAAACGGTGTGGATACCGGATTGGATCATCGTCGCGGAGCGATCAGTATGGCGCGTGGTGATGATCCGAATAGCGCAGGTACACAGTTTTTTGTCGTGCACCAGGAGGCGAAAAAGCTGAATGGCCGTTATGCCAGTTTCGGCTATATGTTAAGTGGCTTTGAAGCTCTGGATCGTATCGCCGCAGTGGAGACAAACGGGCCGGAGAACTGGAATCATCCGTTGCAGCCACAGTTGATCCGCAGCGTGCGTGTGGAAGCAGACGAGCCATTACCACCGCTACGGCGCCTTCCCTGAAAACCAGCCTGACGACATAAAGAAAGACCGCCCGAAGGAGCGGTCTTTCTTTATGTCAGATAGAGATTGGATATCGCTTTGCTTGAATCAACGCAGCACAGTGTATTTACCTTTACGGCGATGGTGGAGCAGGCCCGGTAAAATATCGAACAGGGCGCCGATAAGAAAGCAGCAGATCGCGATGACCATATTCAAAGTGATCTGTTCCTGCAGTAACCACATCGCCAGCAGCGGAGCTAGAACCGGTTTGAAGAAAAAGACAAGGGAAGCTTCGTGCGGTGATGTCTCTTCAATCGCTTTCATATAAAAGTAATAACCGGCCGCGGAAACGACGACGCTGATCCAAAGGAACGCGGCCAGGTTATCCGCATGAATTCCGCTAAACAGCGGCACGTTGGCGAACAGGGAAAGGCCAATGCCACTGAATAGCGTGGCCAGAGGAGGGATATGGCCAATCAGCAGGAGCAACAGCATTTCCAGCGCGCCGATTAACAAGCTGAGCCCGGTTACCGTTAGAGAGCCGAGCGGACCAACATATTTTTTACCCATAACGGAATAAAGAGAAAAAGTGAGGATGGCGATCAGCAAGAAGACAACGCCGAGCGGGTCCAGCTTGGTATCAAAGGGATTGACGATGATCAGGATGCCGAGGATATCAAATAAAAGCGCGCTGATATTTGTTTTCGTGAGCGGCTGGCGCAGAATCAGGCAGGCTGTGACTGAGACAACAACAGGGTTGCCAGAGAAAATCACCGAAACAACAGACGCGGGCATCCGTTCAACAGAGAGCTGGTAAAAGCTCATGCTGACGACAACGCAAAAAAGCCCCAGGATGACAAAATGCCGCAGATCTGCCATCTTCAGGTGTACATGTTTCTTTTTCAGCGACCGGATGACAAACGGTAACAAAAGGATACCGCCGATTAAAAAACGCAGCATGGTAATCTGCGTTGGAGAGAAATCCTCTGCGACCATTTTCTGCGCGACTTCCATTGTGCTGAAGATAAGTGTGGTAAGCAGGATATAGAGCATGCCTTTTGGGATCGAAAGTTTGTTTGTGTTCATGAATGACCTCGCAGCAATAAATAGTGTCGATATTCAGTATAAACCTGCCTGCGTGGAAAGTAAACAGCAGATTTTTCATTTTCCAGCATTTCCTGTGGATAGTTTGGGCAGGGTTTCTTTTAGACGAGAGCGAATGTACCCCAATAAGCGAAACATAACGGCAGGATTTATGCCAGCAGAAAAGGAGGCGCGTTATGGAATACCGCATCTGCGGGGGGGGAAGCGGAGAAAAGATTGCCATATTGTTGCAGCAGCGCGGTATTCATTTTGCTCTGCCTTGCGGTGGCAGGCATCGTTGTGGAAAATGCCGTGTGCAGGTGGTTTCCGGGCGTGTTTCTCCTGTTACGGAGGCGGAGCGCAGATGGCTCGCGCCGGATGATTTGGCTAAAGGGGTCCGGCTGGCCTGCGATTGTTATCTCTATGGCGAGGGGCGCATTCACCTTGCTGCAGAAGATGAGGAGATAGGGGTGGAAAATGCGGGGCCAGCATTTTCAGCTGGGGTCGGCGAGGCTGCCATGATTATCGACCTGGGGACGACAACGGTTGTTTGCCGCTTGGTCGATAGGCATAGCCTGGTTGTGCTGGGTGAGTACAGCGAATTCAACTGCCAGCGCTCTTTTGGTGCGGATGTGATCAGCCGTATCAGCGCTGCCCTGCGTGGCGATGCCGCTTTGTTGTGTGACCTGCAGCGGGAACAGTTGCGCCGGATTCTGGAACAGCTGCGCGCTTCCTGCGCCTTGCCGCAAAACGCCATCCGGGAAGCTGTGCTCGTCGCCAATACGGCAGAGCTACATCTGCTGACTGGTGCGGATACACGCGGTTTGGCAGCAATGCCGTTTTTGCCAGCAGAACGCTTTGGCTGCCGGAGATTGGATATTTTGCCCAATATTTCCTGCTATTTGCCGCCGGTGATCGGCGCTTATTTGGGCGCGGATATTACTGCCGGCCTGCTGGCCGCCGGTATGGATGGCCGGGAACGGCGCAACTTGCTTTTTCTGGATCTTGGCACAAACGGTGAGATCGTGCTGCAGTATGGTGGCCATCTGCTTGGCTGCTCTGCGGCGGCCGGCCCTGTTTTTGAAGGTGCAGGGCTATATCATGGTATGGCAGCACGGCCGGGTGCGGTATATGCTGTCGCATTGATAGACGGTAAGCTGCGTTGCCGCACGATAGGGAATCAGAAAGCGGTCGGCATTTGCGGCAGCGGCGCGATCTCCCTGCTGGCAGCCCTGTTGCGCTGTGGGGCGGTTGACGCATCCGGGCGCCTGCTGCAAACGGGACATGTGCTGACATCGCTGCTGACCCAGGCGGATGGTAAACCGGCGATCCGTTTGCCGGATACAGACATCGTCTTCACGCAGGCGGATATTCGCTGCCTGCAGACGGCAAAAGCTGCGATTGCTGCTGCGATTGATTGTTTGCTGGCAGAAACGGGAGTTTGCGTTGACCAGCTGGACGGGATGATCATTGCCGGCAGCTTTGGTGCGGCGCTGGATGTGCAGGACGCCCGCTGCATCGGCCTATTGCCGCGATCGCAGACTGCAGAGTGCTGCTCGCTGGGCAATACGGCTTTGCATGGTGCTACTTTACTGCTGGAGGAAGAAGCACGTGCAGAGGCACAGCGTCTGGTCAGCCGCTGTCAGGTGCTGGAGCTGGGTGGAAACAGTCTGTTCCAAAAGCATTTTCTCAGTCGTATGCGCTTTGGATAGCAGCGGCCGCTTTTTTCTGCTTCAGCGCCGGATGCCGTGGCGGATAGATCGTCAGATTGAATGCGGATGTTTGGGCCAACGCTTTGTAGCCCTGGCGGGAACGCCATCGTTAACAGCCGGGGCAAGGACGGGATTGGCCGTGCCAAGCCTGAGAATAAAGCTGGATATACCGCCTGTTTTTATGGGCGGCTTGCAGCCGCATTCGCCGGGCGATAGCGAAAGAATTCAGGCTGTCAAAAGCTTTTGGGCAATCGCCGGAGCAAAGAGCAACTTGATCCGCCCTCCCCAAAATATAACCATCTTAAGATAAAGATGTATTTATTCAGATCGTCTAAGACGAATATGTTACGGTAAATTAAATTTAGGCAACAATGCTGTAGACGCTTATTGGGGGAACAAGGCAGATAAACGAAGTATGCTATGCGTATAGCCGTGCTCTGGAATTTCTGCTGTTTTTCATTCGGTCGAAAAAGATAAATCATCTGCTGTAGTAAGGAGCAAGCTTGAATAATGAAGTTGATTTTTTGGACGATAGCTGCGGTTATCTTGATGATAGGTTTTCCATGGTTTGCGGCCGCATTCGTTGACCATGCAGGAATGATCGTGTGCTTGTTGCTGTTCTTTGCCGTTAATCCCATTTTCTCCGTTGCTTGCGGCTTCTCAGCAGGCAAAGAAATCAGACGGTTATGGGTGCTGCCAATTATTGTTGCCGGTTTGTTTTTCGTAGGGGCGCAGCTGTTCTTTGCCACGGGCGAGCGTACCTTTTTATGGTATTCCGCTGGGTATCTCATCATCGGTATTGCTGCGATGTGGCTAAGCCTTTCCATGAAGAAACGCAATCATTGACCGCCGCGGACTGAACAGCAGAAAACGTCCGCCAGGAGCAAGGCAGGTTTCGTCCTTGCTCCTTTTCCTTCAATAAAGAGGCTTTCCAGAAAATGAATAAAAGACAGGAACAGATCTCCATAGTTATCTGCGGAGACAGCTTTGCCTGCATCCGGTAGCAGGGTAGACAGTATGAAAATGGATGCGGAGGCGGCTGCTGTAAACGGCAGGGCATGCGGGAGATGAAGTTTGCCGGACTTTGTCATCTGTTCCGCGAAAAGGGTAAAGCATGCACAATGGCTTGTGTATGGGAATGGACGGCATTATACTGAGGATACTGCCATCCGGGGAGGGAAAACTGGGTTGAAGATAAGACTTATGGTCAGCGCAGCGCATGAGCAGGAGATCCGTTCTCAGCTTTTGGCGCATGGGATTGAAATAGATGATGAGGCGGATCTGGTACTGCGTGAGCGAGGGTGCTTTATTAGGCATCTGGCTGTTCGGGACAGCGTGACGAACGAGCGAGTGTTTCTGCCGGTGGATGAGATCGTTTCTATCGAAACGTTCGGGCATGTGGTTGAAGTGTTCACCAACGACGGTTGTTACCGGCTCTCGGACAGGTTGTACAAGATCGCAAATGAGCTGGACCCACAGGATTTTTTGCGCATCAGTAATTCCGTAATCATTGCGAGATCTGCGATCCGTCGGGTGCATCCGACGCTATCCAGAAAATTCATTCTTATGTTGTGTAACGGCAGGACGGTTGATGTGACACGCAGTTATTATGATAGCTTTAAAGATTTTTTTGGTATCTGAGGAGGCGCAGGTATGGCTATATTTCCTCTTTTTTTTATCATCCTGGCAGCGGCGGGGGTAATGGCCGGGCTGGCAATTATCTATTTGCAAATCTATAAACGGCGTATCAACCGGATGCTGGCTGCTGGCGTTGATGTCGGAAAAAAGCGCCGCTTGCCCGCGCCGCATGAGTTTATGCCACTGGCCATGATGGTCATCCTTTTATGCACTGCGCTGGTCAGCTATATTGCTGGTTATCATACGGCATATGACCGTATGGAAAATGCAGTGCCGGCGCAGGATTTTGCTAGCGGTGAAACGCAGACATTCTGTGCGGAGATCACTGCGATCAGCGGTTCTGAGGAAGGGGGAAATTCCGTTCGCATCAAGGGAGCGTCGCAAAACCGCGCACAGCTCCGTGGGGAATTTGTCTTTGCCGTTTTTGGCGAGACCGTGATTGAACGGCAGGGAACGCCGTTGGCTTTTTCTGCGCTGGCGGTTGGGGATATGGTCGCACTCACCTATCGTGGGGAGATCAGCAGCGGTACACCGCCGGTGATCGCTCATGTTATCAAGATTGAGGTCTTGGCGGAGGGAAGCTGACAGCAGACGAATACGTCGCTTATTTTTCGCTATGGCGGAACAGATTTCCGTGTTTGGTCCGGTTTTCCGGTGGGCCCTTTTTCCGTGGGCGGAAAAATATACTTGCTTTTAACGCTGTATATGATACTATAAGAATATAGGAGCAGGTAAGCGTCATAAAAAATCCGGTAAAGGAGATGCTCGCTTTATGGCAATCGTAACCTCAACGGAAATGTTCCAGAAGGCATATCAAGGCGGTTATGCAATCGGTGCATTCAATGTCAACAACATGGAGATCATCCAGGGGATCACCGAAGCCGCGGCCGAGGTCAGTGCGCCGCTGATCCTGCAGGTCAGCGCTGGTGCGCGTAAGTATGCCAACCATACTTATCTGATGAAGCTGATCGAAGCAGCTGTGATCGAAACAAACCTGCCGATCTGCGTACATCTGGATCATGGCGATACGTTTGAACTGTGCAAATCCTGCATCGATGGCGGTTTCACCTCGGTCATGATCGACGGCAGCCATTTCAGCTTTGAGGAAAACATCGCCCTGACGAAGCAGGTGGTGGAATATGCCCATGCACATGGCGTTGTGGTGGAAGGTGAACTGGGTCGTTTGGCCGGTGTGGAAGATGATGTCAATGTTTCGGCAGAGGATTCTTCCTATACGCATCCGGACGAAGTGGAGGAGTTTGTCTCCCGTACTGGCGTCGATTCGTTAGCGATTGCGATTGGTACCAGCCATGGCGCTTATAAATTCAAACCCGGCACCAAACCGCAGCTGCGCTTTGATATTTTGGAAGAAGTAGGCCGCAGGCTGCCCGGTTTCCCCATCGTATTGCATGGCGCAAGCTCGGTAGTGCAGGAATATGTGGACATGATCAATACCTATGGCGGCAATATGCCGGATGCGATCGGCGTACCGGAAGACATGCTGCGTCAGGCAGCGCGGATGGCGGTTTGCAAAATCAATATCGATTCTGACCTGCGTCTGGCGATGACTGGTACGATCCGTAAATATCTGGCTGAACATCCGGATCATTTTGATCCCCGCCAGTATTTGAAACCGGCGCGTGAAAACATCAAGCAGATGGTCCGCCATAAGATTGTGGATGTGTTGGGCTGCGACCATAAGGCCTGATGATAGCTGCTGGGCTGGTTTGCATGGAGACAGGGCGCGCGGGCATGAGCCCGTGCGCCTTTATGCATTCGTGGCAATGCCGATGATGGAACTGCAGAAAGAGCAGGTGAAGAAGGGGTGTCGGACAAAATGAAGGCAGCTGCTCTGACGGCGGGCAGGCTGGACATGGTAACAGCCATGCGGCTGGCGGAGAAAGCTGGTTTTGCACGGATGGCGGCGCTTGATACAAGTAAACTCGTTTTTCATCCTGCTGTACGCGAAATGTGTGCAGCTGATCGCTGCCACCAATATGGAAAGAATTGGGTTTGTCCGCCTGGCTGTGGCAGTCTGGCGGAATGTGCGGCACGGGCATCCGGTTATGGCAGCGGACTGTTGGTTCAGACGGCAGCGAAAATGCGTGATGATTTTGATGCACCCGCGATGCTGGCCGCAGAGGCACAGCATCAACAGCGTTTTGCGGCCTTCGTTGCTGCTGCGCGACTGGTAGAGGCGAATTGCTTGCCGCTTGGCGCCGGCGCCTGTAAGCTATGCGCAGACTGTACATATCCGAATGCGCCTTGCCGGCATCCGGATTCCGCTATTTCTTCCATGGAGGCGTTTGGCCTGCTGGTGGCAGACATCTGTCACGACTGTGGTCTGCCGTATTCCGATGGCCGCCGTAGTCTAGTGTTCAGCAGCTGCCTGCTGTTTGGGGGAGCAATGCAATGAAATTTCTGCTTTCGCCAGCCAAAAAAATGCGCGCGGATGAAGATACGCTGCCCTGGCAGGAAATGCCTGTTTTTTGGCAACAGGCGGTGCAGCTATGGCAGATTCTGCAGCAGAGGGGATTTGCCGAACTGCAGGCGCTGTGGCGCTGTAATGAAAAGATCGCGGCGCTCAATCATCGCCGCCTGCAGCAGCTGCATCCTGCGCATCCCGTAGCGCCGGCGCTGCTTTCTTATCAGGGGCTGCAGTATCAGTATCTTTCGCCGCAGGTGTTCAGCGAGACGGAGCTTGCCTATGCGCAGGCCAATCTGCGGATCCTTTCCGGGCTTTACGGCGTGCTGCGGCCACTGGATGGCGTGGTGCCATACCGGCTGGAAATGCAGACTGCACTGCAGGTAGGGGAGCAGAGAGATCTTTATGCCTTCTGGGGCGATGCGATCTGCCGTCAGTTGCTGCAGGAGGATGATACCTTGATCGACTTGGCATCGCAGGAATATAGCCGGGCTGTTCTGCCATATCTGCCGTCGGGTTGTCGCTGCATCAGCTGCGTTTTTGCAGAGCGGCAGCATGGTAAGCTACAGGAAAAAGGGACCTATGCCAAGATGGCACGCGGCGCAATGGCGCGTTTTGCCGCAGAATGCTGTGCAGAACAGCCGGAGCAGCTGCAGGCATTCACCGGTTTTGGTTATCTGTTTCAGCCTGCGCGTTCGGACGACAGCCGATATGTTTTTGTACGCGAGCAAAAGGAAGGAGAGGATAGATGATGTTGGAAAAAGGGATGACGGCGCCGGCCTTTACCCTGCCTGACCAGGATGGGCAGCCGGTCTCGCTGGCAGATTTCAGCGGAAAGAAGGTCGTGCTCTATTTTTATCCTAAGGATAACACGCCGGGCTGTTCCCGGCAGGCGCAGGCTTTCGCTGCAGCCTACGACGATTATCTGGCACAAGGCGCGGTGGTGATCGGCATCAGCCGTGACGGCCAGGCCTCACACCGTCGCTTCGCCGATAAATATAGCCTGCCGTTTTTGCTGCTTTCCGACCCGCAACTGCAGGCGATCCAGGCCTACGGCGTTTGGCAGGAGAAAAAGAATTATGGCAAGGTGACGATGGGCGTGGTGCGTACAACCTTCCTGATTGATGAGCAGGGGTGCATTGAACATGTCTTTACCGGCGTCAAACCGGATACCAATGCCGGTCAGGTGCTGGCCTATCTGCGTGGCGAGGAATGAATGCGCTGCGCTTGCCCTGCTGATGAGATACGGATGGACAGAACGATGCCCCGCGGTCTTTGCCGCGGGGCATCTTCCCGTTGTGGTCTGCAGCTGCCCGCTGCCGGTAGTTATTCGCGCAGGCGCGTGGCGGGAAGGTGTGCGGATTGGGAAATCATGAGAGCAGACCTGCACGTAGCTTTTGCCGCAGGATGCGGCGCACAGCATCATCGATCTGCGCCATATTGATTCTTCCTGCTTCAACAGCGGCCAGCACAGCTTTGATCTGCGTTGGATAATCTGTACTGAGCAGCATGTCATTGCCAGCCAGTACCGCCTGTACCGCGGCTTCCCCAGCATCCGTTATGGCTGCCACACCGCTCATCGCCAGGTCATCCGTGATGATGATGCCGTCAAAGCCCAACTCATCCCGCAGCAGCTCATGCACGGCAGGGGAGAGCGAAGCGGGCAGCGTGGCATCAAAAGCGTCGACGATATTATGACTGACCAGCACGAAATCAGCGTTGGCTTCGATGCCACGGGCAAAAGGCAGCAGGTCAGCAGTTTCAAATATTTCGCGCGGCCGCTCGTCATGGACAATGGCGCCATGCGTATCCTCGCAGTTACCATAGCCCGGAAAATGTTTGAGTACGCCGCTGATGCCGGCTGCTTCCATTTCCTGCAGTACAACGCTGACATAATCCGCGGTGGCAGAGGCATCAGCACCCCAGGTGCGGTTGTGGATATAGTCGTCGTTGTCTAAACTGACGTCTGCTACCGGCGCGAAATTGACGTTGATGCCCAGCGAAAGCAGAAAAGTGGATTTTTCCTTTGCATCTGCGGCAGCTGCATCCAAACCGCCGGCTGTGCGCAGTGTTTGCGGTGACGGAAAGCGGCTATGCTCGTATTGCGGGAACTGGCTGACGCGGACGACGTCGCCGCCCTCCTCATCCGTACCGACCCAGAGTGGAATCTCGGACAGCGTTTGCCAGCCAGTGATGGCAGCTTGGATGCTGCGCGGTGTTTCCTGTTCAAAATTCAGGGCAAAGAGGATCAGTCCGCCGGGATGATATTGGCTGATCTGCGCGGCAACGCCAGCTGCCGGACAGCGGATAAAGAACATCTGGCCGATCTTTTCCTGTAGCGTCATCATCTCGAGCAGCTCCTGCGCCCGGCATTCCAGCGGCGCCTCCGGTTTGGCCAGCACAGCGTCAGGCGGAGCGGATGGCAGCAAGGTGGGCAAACTGGCTTGCGGAGAGGCAAACCCAAGATGAAAGATGATGGCGAACAAAAGCAGAGCTTGCGACAGCTTCTGCCAAAACGCGTTGAGCTCCTGCATCTAAACCTCCGGTAATGCTGATGAAAAAAGTTATGCCGTCTGATTGACAGCTAGTTTACGTGAGCGTATAATGAAAGACGTAAATTCTAATAAATCGCAGTCTTCGGGGCGGGGTGAAAGTCCCCACTGGCGGTAATACGGCATAAGCCGTTAGTCCGCGCGCTTTCTGCCAACTGGCAGTTGGCTGACCGGGTGAGATTCCCGGACCAACGGTCAAAGTCCGGATGAAAGAAGACGTACCTGCGTTTGGTTCGCAGGTCGCCAGCCCGTGTTTTGCGACACGGGCGTTTAATTTCTCAGGAGGCTGCCGGAAAGGGGTCTGTATCATGACGACAAAAGAATTGCATCTTCAAGGTTTTCAACCGGCGCGCAGGCGGCGCAAGTCAGCGGTTTTGCGTTTGGCAAGGATGGCGATGCTAATCGCGATCTCCGCAGTCCTGGTTTTTGTCAGCTTCCCGATTTTCCCGGCCGCAGCTTTCCTCGAATATGATGCGGCAGATGTGCCGGTGTTGCTTGCAGCGTTTACCATGGGTCCCGGTGCTGGTATGGCGGTACTTACCCTTGCTTCTGCCATACAGGCCTTTCTTTTTGGTAAAAATGGCGTGATCGGTTTCTTTATGCATATGATGGCATCTGGCGCGTTGGTATTGGTTTCCGGCGTGATCTACCGTCGTTTTGCCAAAAAACCAGGTGCTTTGGTTGGCGGCCTGATTGCCGGCAGCCTGTTGATGGTACTGTTGATGATACCGCTCAATTTTATTTTTACTCCCAAATTGATGATGGATGTCCCGATTGCGGAATCGGCTGCGATCTTCGCCTCCCGTTTCCTGGGTCTGGGTGGCGGCGAGTTCAGCGAAGCTTGCGTGAACGCTTATGAGTTGGTGCGCGGCATGCTATTGGTAGCGATCGTACCGTTCAATCTGGTTAAGGCGGGGTTGAATTCTGTACTGTTCGCGCTCTGCTTTAAGCGGATGCGGCAGCTGCTGGCAGAAAAAAATTGAATCATCAAGTGGGAATCATCATTGCATCATCGTCTGGAATCAATATACGGGAGGTATAGGATGAGCGTAAGCAAAGCGCTGGAAAAATTAGCTTTTGTGATTCGTGTACTCAGCGTGCCGTCAGTAATGGCATGGGTTGCCTTTACGCTGTTATATTTTTTCTCACCCGGTTTTTTTGCGGACGCGCTGCATTATGTGGCGGCAGTAGCATTTATTGCCATTTTGCCAATCTTGGCCTATCCGCTGCAGCCGGTAATCCCAAAATTCCGTGACAGTGGGCGTAAAGGGCAGCGCGAATTGGCAATCATTTTTTCGCTTTGCGGATATCTGGGCGGGATTCTGTTTACTCTGTTTGTGCCATGCGCCAACGGGGAAAAGATCGTTTACCTGACTTATTTCGTGTCCGGCCTTTTGATTGCGCTCTCTACTCTGTTGCTGAAGTTTCGTGCCAGCGGGCATGCCTGCGGTATTGCCGGGCCGATTACGGTTCTTGCCTGGTATATCAGCCCGTGGTTCCTTTTTGGCTATTTGTTGCTGCCTGGTGTTTATTGGGCCAGCCGGCGCCTGAAACGGCATACCATGGGGGAGCTGTTGGCCGGCGGAGTGATTTCCGTCGCTGCATTCTTTTGCTCCCTGTTTACCATACGTTTATTGGCACGTGTTTGAATTCATATGCAGGGGAAAGAAAAACCGAGGCGGAACCTGTTTTCAGGTTCCGCCTTTGTTATCCTGGCGCGGCAAGCTTATTTCTGGCAGCAGACCATAGCTACTGTATTGACAATATCGTCGATCGAGCAGCCGCGGGAAAGATCGTTGACCGGCTTTGCCATACCCTGCAGGACCGGGCCGACGGCTTCTGCGCCGCCAAAACGCTGCACAGCTTTATAAACCATATTGCCGGTTTCCAGCGAGGGGAAGATAAGTACGTTGGCATGGCCAGCCACCGGGCTGCCAGGTGCCTTGAATTCGCCGACAGAGGGCACGATGGCGGCATCGAGCTGGAGTTCGCCGTCGAGCAGCAGCTCCGGATATTTTTCATGTGCGATGGCGCAAGCCTCGGTGACTTTATCAACCAGCTCATGTTTAGCGCTGCCTTTCGTGGAGAAACTGAGCATGGCGATGCGCGGCTGCTTGATGCCAGCGATATCGATTGCTGTTTGTGCGGAGCAGTAAGCTACTTCAGCCATCTGAGCGGCGGTCAGCGTCGGATTGACTGCGCAGTCCGCAAAGACGAGCAGACCTTCCTCGCCATATTCCGTCTTGGGGGTGATCATCAGAAAAGCGCCGGAAACCGAGCTGATGCCAGGCTTCGTTTTGACGATCTGCAGCGCTGGGCGCAGCACGTCGCCGGTTGCATTCTGCGCGCCGGCAACCATGCCGTGACAGATATCCTGGTAAACCATCATCACGCCAAAATAGAGCGGATCTTTCATCGTTTCGCGCGCTTTTTCAATCGTCATGCCCTTCTTTTCGCGCAGCTTGCAAAATGTAGCGGCAAAGTCCTCAAACAGCGGGGAGTTCTGCGGATCTACCAGGTTGACGCCGGTGAGGTCGACATGATTTTCCGCAGCGACGGCCTGGATTTGGCTGACGGGACCAAGCAGGGTAATTTCAGCAATGCTTTCTTTCGTTAGGATCTCAGCTGCGGCGACGGTGCGCTTCTCTGTACCTTCGGCCAGAACGACATGCTTTTTCGCAGCACGGGCACGGGCGCGAATATTTTCGATCAGTTGCATGGTTTTCCCTCCGTCTATGATTTTATTGTTGCAGGTTTCAAATTTTATTATAACGTATTTGCAGCAAAGATTCAAATATTAATCAAAGAAAAATCAAGCTGACTGCCTATGAACGGCGAAAAATCACGGCAGAAATGGCCAGGGGAATGGGCATCTGCAACTTTATGGGGAAAAAATAAAAAAATCTTGCAATCGTCAGATATCCATGCTATAATACCCTCATTCTAGGGATTGGAGAATGGATTCCATGCAAAACGTGCACTGCGTGATCGCGAATATGCTCGTTTCTGGACGCATCAACTGGTGACGTCCGCTTGCGGCATGGGCAAAAAAAGACAGCCGTACGGTCTCCGGTGCGCAACAAGCGCACAAAGGGACCGTTTTTTATTTGGCAAAACGGAAAAAGGGGGATGATCCTGTGGCTTTGTTGGATGGCAAGGCCCGCATCTGGGGTGAAGTGATCGTGGAAATAGGGTGACCGTTCCTGCAGTGGACGGGAATGGTGGCGGGAAAAGCCAATTCGTTTTTCCGCCGGTAAGGGATAGCGTGGATATATGGAATCCATTGCAACCACGACGAAACAAATAAAAAAATAATTGGGAGGATCTCCTCATGACGAACAAATATCGCGATTTCGAAAACTATATCAAAGAACAGCCGGATCAGAACGGATATTTTGGACAATATGGTGGCGCCTATCTGCCTCCGCAGCTGGTGCCGGCCTTCCAAGAGATCACCACGGCATATCAGACGATCGCCCACAGCGCGGAGTTTATCAGTGAACTGCGCCGAATCCGCCGCGAATTTCAGGGTCGGCCGACACCGGTCTACCATTGCCAGCGCCTTTCCAACAAGCTGGGCCTGATGCAGATTTATCTCAAGCGCGAAGACCTGAACCATACCGGCGCGCATAAGTTGAACCACTGCATGGGCGAAGGCCTGCTTGCCAAATATATGGGCAAGAAAAAGCTGATCGCCGAGACCGGGGCGGGGCAGCATGGCGTGGCGCTCGCCACCGCAGCGGCGTTCTTCGGCCTGGAATGCGATATCTATATGGGTGAGGTTGATATTGCGAAACAGGCGCCGAATGTTACGCGCATGAAGATGCTGGGCGCGCGCGTTGTGCCGGTCACTACAGGCCTGAAAACCCTGAAAGAAGCGGTAGATGCCGCATTCCAGGCTTATCTGGAAGAATATGAAGATGCGATCTACTGCATTGGTTCTGTCGTCGGGCCGCATCCTTTCCCGATGATGGTGCGCGATTTCCAGATGGTGGTCGGCATTGAAGCACGCGAGCAGTTCCTGGAAATGACCGGCAATTTCCCGGATGCCATCTGCGCCTGCGTGGGCGGCGGCAGTAATTCGATCGGCATGTTCCTGCCTTTCATTGCGGACCCGGTGGAGATCTATGGCGTGGAGCCGCTCGGACGTGGCCCGGCAGTTGGCGATCATGCCGCAAGCATGACCTATGGCAAAAAGGGCATCCTGCATGGTTTCGATAGCTATCTGCTTCAGGATGAGCAAGGGCAGCCGTTGCCGGTTTATTCCGTGGCCAGCGGTCTGGACTATCCTTCCGTCGGACCGGAGCATGCGCTCCTGCATGACCTGGGCCGCGTGCAATATGTGACGGCAACGGATGACGAGGCGATGGAAGCATTCTTCCTGCTTTGCCGTTATGAAGGCATCATTCCGGCGATCGAGAGTTCACATGCACTGGCGCATGCGATACGGCTGGCGCGGGAAGGTAAGCCCGGTTCGATCCTGGTTAATCTTTCCGGGCGCGGGGATAAGGATATTGATTATGTCATGGAGCATTATGGCTATGGTGAAAAATTTCTTGGCTGAACCTGTTGGGTAAAGTTGTTGCCAAAGCGATGGAACAGCAGCGGCAGCAGGCTGCCGGCATAGCCTGGCAGCCTGCTGTTTTGCTGGAGGATAAAAAACACTTGCAGTATGGTAAATATTATGATATAATGCTAAAGCTGTGTTATGAGCCGGTCCTCTGCCGATCTTGTCACGGGAATGAACGGCTGACGAAAACAAGGAGGAATCATCATGTCCAACATTATCGATGTACTGGAAGCAGAACAGCTGAAGCAGGACGTGCCGGCTTTGCGCCCTGGCGATACCGTTCAGGTCCATGTCAAGGTCGTGGAAGGCAGCCGCGAACGTATCCAGGTGTTTGAAGGCATCGTGATCAAGATCAAGGGCAGCGGCATTCGTGAGACGTTCACCGTTCGCCGCGTGGCTTACGGCGTTGGCGTGGAGCGTACGTTCCCGCTGCATTCGCCGCGTATCGACAAGATCGTTGTCAAACGCCACGGCAAGGTTCGTCGTGCAAAGCTGTACTACCTGCGTAACCTCACCGGTAAAGCTGCAAGAATCAAAGAGGTACGCCGCGGCAAATAGTGCTGAGATGAACGGGAAGAGGGCAGCCGCCCTCTTTTCTGTTTCGCGCAGGGGTGCGTTGCGACAGTCGGCAGCGGGGAAATGATGTTTTTATTGCCAGTGGCAGCGATTTGTGATATACTTCTTCCGAATAGGGATTATTTTCATGTCTGGAGGAGAAAGCATGATATCTACCAATGATTTCAAGACCGGCGTTTCTGTGGAAATCGATGGTGACGCTTATGTCGTAGTGGATTTCCAGCATGTCAAACCGGGTAAAGGCTCTGCTTTTGTGCGTACCAAACTGCGCAATACGCGTACGGGCGCTGTGGTGGAGCAGACGTTCAACGCTGGCACCAAGCTGCCGAAGGCGCATTTGGACCGCCGCGAAATGGAATATCTTTATTATGACGGCTCTTTCTATGTCCTGATGGATACAGAGACTTATGATCAGGTACAGCTGACGGAAGAGCAGATCGCGGACAGCAAAAATTTCCTGAAAGAAAACATGCATCTTTCGGTGCTTTTCTTCAAAGGCGATATCATTGGTGTGGATCTGCCCGGCCAGGTGGAACTGGAAGTTGTGGAGACGGAGCCCGGCATTAAGGGCGATACGGCAAGTGGCGGCAACAAGCCGGCAACATTGGAGACTGGCGCTGTGGTGCGTGTGCCGTTCTTTATCAATGCAGGCGACCGTATCCGCGTTAACACCAAAACCGGCGATTATATTGAACGTTGCTAGCAGCGTGCACAAGTTTCCATCGTTTCCCTTGGGAATGGTGGTATAGTAATCCTGTAGTGAATCAAAATATTGTAACTGAAAGGGGGCTTTTCCATGAAAAATCTGCAACAGAAGGTAGCATATCTGCAGGGATTGGCTGACGGTATGGAGCTGGAGGATTCCAAGGAAGGCAAAGTAATCGCCGGTATCCTGGAAGCGCTGGAAGAGATGGCAGAGCAAATCGAAGCCATTTATGAGCAGCAGGCAGATATGGAAGATTATCTGGAAAGTATCGACAGCGACCTGGCGGATGTGGAGGACGAGATCTTCGGCGATGAGGAAGATGGGGACGAGGACAACATGGTAGACGTGGAATGCCCCAATTGCCATGAAACAGTCTGCTTTGATGAATCGATCCTTTATGATGAGGATCCGATCGAGGTCATTTGCCCGAATTGCGAAGCTGTCGTTTTCTCCAACGAGGACGAGTTTGAAGTGGAAGACGGCGGCGAAGATGGCTGCAGCTGTGGTTGTGGTTGCAGTGAGCAGGCTAAGGGCGAAGACAAAGAGTAGTCATGCTTTTTATGCAGTATGGTGAGCGGGGATACTGCCCTGCAGATGCTGCGTTGGAAATGTAAGAGGAGAGAGGCTGCCGGGAGGCAGCCTCTCTTTTGTTTTCGATGGTTCGCGCAGAGGTTAAGCAGATGCATGCTCATGTCACAGTGGAGAAACCCCTATGCCTGAGCAAACATTCTGCCGCCGAGCAGGGCGACGCCTACTGCGTTGTCGCCGGCATAACGCGGGTCGGCGATATGGACATGCAACGGTGCCAGCTTGGCGCGGATGCGTTGATTGGCAGCAACGCCTCCTGCCAGCAGGACTTTTTGACAGCCGGTTTGCCGCCTGGCCGTGCGGATCACTTTCTCCAGGCTTTTTGCAATATTGTCGAATACCGCAAGCGCGATTTCTGGCCCCGGGGTTTTGCCTTCGCGGATCGCCCGCTGCGCAGCGGCTTCCGGACCGGAGAAGGAGATATGCAGATCCTTTACCGAGCCGCTAAGCCGGAAGGAAGTGCCTGCTGCTTCCTCTGTCAGTTTTTCCAGATGTGGTCCGGCAGGGAAGGGCAGGCCAAGCGCAACGCCAACACGGTCGATAAACTGGCCGGGGGGCAAATCTGTATCGCCGATGATCTCTACCTGGTATCCGGCTGGCTGTGGAACGACGTGCAGCAGTTCTCCCGTTCCGCCGGAAAGATGCAGGGCCAAAAAAGGCTGCTGCCAGTTGGCGGAAAGCGAATAAAGGGCTGCAGCAAGATGCCCTTCCTGATGACTGGTAAAGTAACACGGGATGCGCAGCGCGCTGGCGATGCTTTCCGCTACGCATAACCCGGCGCGGAATACCGGCAAATAAGAATCTGCTATGGGCCGGGGCCGGGCAGATACTGCGACCGCTGCCGGCTGACCAGTGGTTTCGGCGAACGCTGCCTGCAGCAGCGGAGAGAGCTGCTGCACATGCAGAAATAAAGCCTCACTCTGGCGCAGACCGCAACTGCCTGCCTGCACAGGTAAAAGCCGCCTTTTGTCAGACAGAAGGCGGCCAGATTCGTCGCAAAGCGCAACGGAGGTCGTATAGCAACTTGTATCGATGCCGAGTATCGTCACCATATCAGATATCCGTCCTGGGTGTGGCGTTTTGTACAGAAAATTCCTGCCGCGCGATATTATCCAGCATGGCGTTGATAAAAGCGCCGCTTTCTTCTGAGCCAAATTTTTTGCCCAGCTCAATCGCTTCGTTGATCACAATCGTATGATCTTCGGGGTTCTCGCGCCGCAGCTCGGCAAGCGCCAGCCGCAGGATGCAACGGTCCACGCTGGAAAAACGTTCTACATCCCAATCCCGCGCATAACGTGCCAGCAGTTGGTCGTTTTCCGTCAGCTCCTGGTAGGCCGTCTGCGCCAGGTCGAGGGCGAATGTTCTATTTTCCCCGGAAACAGCGGTATCTTGCAGGATATTTTCAGCCGTGTTCCAATCACCGCCGCTCGTAGCGGAAAATAACAGCAGCAGAGCTGCTTCTCGTGCGCGGCGGCGTGGCGAGTCGGATAAACCAGCGTAATCTTCGCGGTTGTAAGCGGTGAAATCCTTTGTTGTCGATTCGGCAGCTGTCTCCGGCGCTTTCTTCATCACGCGCGGCTTGACCGGTTTTTCTTCTGTGACGGGCAGGGAAAAGGTGATGATTTTGCCACCTTCCGCCGGCTCTGGTAGATCGACTTCGGCCAGGGCGATCTCCCATTCTTCTTTTTTCTGCTCTTCTTTTTTGTCTCTCATGCGCGGCCCGGCCATTCGCTCTCTTGTTTTGTCGCCGGCCGCAGCTTTCCAACCGGCAGAGCGCCGGTCGTTCTTATTCATGGTAATAAATATCCTCCGATTGCCGCTTCTTTGCTGTTTTTTTGTCAATCTGCAGGCCGATAAAAATGCCGGCGGCGATGCAGAGGAAAAGGAACAGAGACTTGAAAAAGCCATAAGTGATAACGCAGACCGCGAAGATTAAGCCAAAAAAGGCCAGCAATATCGTCCATTTGTATTTGTGCCAGATTTCCAGCAGCGTTTTATCAGGTTCCACTCCGCGTTCCCTCCTCAGGCTTGTCCACTACATTTACGACTTCCACACGAATCTCTTTTGCCGTGAGGCCAACTATGGTTTCCAATTCACTGGCAACTGCACGCCGCACCGCCATCCCGATATCTGGTATTGCAGTGCCGGCCGGTACCATGATATGCAGTGCGATGATCAAGCCTTCGCCAGCGACCCGCAGTCGGCTGGTGAGGTGTTTGACCTGGGATACGCTGCTGGCCGCCCGACGCACGACGCTATCGATCGCTTCCAGGCTGATATCCACACCGCTGCCGTCAGCTGTCTCCACACGCACCTGTCGTACTTGCTTAGGCCGGCTGAAAGCTGCGATCAGCAGCACGATTGCTAGCAGCAAAAAGACAGCGCCAGCCAGGATCGGTATCCACAGCTGCTGGCTTTCCAGGAAGCAGAGCTGCAGGTTATAAAGGAAGCAGCGGTCAAGAAAATCCAATATGGTTGCGGCCAGGACATGGTTGACAAGACCAACCGCCGTCAATGCGGCGAGCGCAAGCAGAATCAGCCCGCCCAATGCGACCAATACTCTTCGGAATACAGCCATCAAGCATCTCTCCCTTCACGCGAAACAAGGGTTCCGGCATCAGCCGCAGCCCTGTTCGCATTCCCGTTGCCCTACCGCCGTTTATTCTTCCACCGGTGCGGCAGGCTGCTGGAAGACGATGCCCTGGACATGGATATTGACGGCGTTGCAATTGAGCCCGGTCATGCTTTCCACGGTGCTCTTGACATTCTGCTGCACCTGCTGGGCGACATCGGCGATCGAGACGCCATATTCCACGATCAGGAAGACTTCGATCGTGGTCTCTTTCTCGCTGACCTCGACTTTCACACCTTTGGTCAGATTCTTGCGGCCGAGCATTTCCGCGATACCGCCGACTACGCCGCCGCTCATCCCCGCGATGCCGGGAACATCAGCTGCAGCCAGACTGGCGATGGTGGCCACGACGTCAGATGCGATGCGGACGCTGCCGATACTGGTTTGTTCGGTGCTCTCTGCGATTCTCTCTTCGCTTTCGACCATGTGATTGCCCTCCTTTTGTCCTGTGGCATATCCCGAAGGATATGAGGAACAGGTGATTAGATATATTATACCAGAGGATTCACCTATTGACAATAACTACATTTTTAAAGTCTACCTCGCATGCTGTGGAAACGATTTCGGCAATTTGGGCAGCCTTGACTGCATCCAGCTCGATCGCACAGACTACGGTAGCCTGATCCGTGCCGCGCAGGACGACAGTTTCGCCAAAACCTTTGGCGTCCAGCAGGCTTTCTGCATTTGCTTCCTGCTCGATGGCAGCTGCGATATCCAGGCGGCGCTGTTCTGCTTCGCGGCGGATATCTTCGGAACTTGCTTTATCCTCGATCACATCTTGCAGCAGGGCCAATTCTTCGCTGCGCGATTGTTCCCGATCCATACGATAGGCGGCGAAAACGGCGGCAGCAGCATCTTCGGTGGTCAGCGGCGCTTCCCCCGCTTTTTCTTCTTCCGCAGCTTCGCTTTCTCCGCCTGCTTGCTCGTCTTCTTTTTCGTTCCCTTCCTGACCTGCCGTGGCGCTTACGGCAACAGCTGGCTCCGGCAGGTCGAGATCCGAAACATCGACTGCCGGACGTTCGGCGGTTAAGGCGCCATCTGTTCCGCCTTGCGCAATATCCCAGGCCAGTACGCAGAGGCAGAAGGCAAGAAAAGCCAACAGCCCCAATTTGGCGGGTACAATCCGCTTCTTTTTGTCTTCCGAACCCCGTTTTTTGAAATCAAACCGCATCTGATTCGCTCCCTTCTGTATTTTGGCTATTTGCCGTACTTTCCATACCATACTCGCCTTCAATAATCGCAATTTGGGCAGCCTCTAACCCCAGCAAACCTTTCACCGCCTGAAGCAGCCGCTCGCGTACGAGGACATCTCCAGCCCCGCTTGCTACGACGAGAACGCCGCGCAGCTGCGGTGTCTGTTGCTTGATCAGCACCGGCGCGTCTCCAGCCAAGGTCAAGCTTTCCTGCTCCTGCCGGCTGCTGCCGTCCTCGTCTTCGGATATCTCTCGATCTGTGGCATAGACTGCGGCAGCGCTTTCGCTATATTCTACGGCTACACTAACCTGGCCAGCGCCTTTTACCTGCGAGAGAATATCCGCCAGCTTCTGTTCCAGCACTTCGCTTTCTGCTGTGGTGGATAGTTCTTCCTGCTGTTGGCGTTCCGCAACGTCTGACGATGTATGGCCGGCGCCCAGCCCCAGGCTTCCGGCATACATCAGCGTGATGCCGGCCGCCAGGCAAATGCCCAACCGGATCAGCAGCTTTTGCTCTTTGGCCGCCAGACGATGCCACCAGCCATGCAGTTTTTTATCGCTGTGTTGCTGCTGCTCCGATTCTTGCTCCCACGTTTGCGGCTGGCTTTCTGTCATTCAGATCCCTCCATTCCGGTTTCTTCTGCTGAAGTAACGGCATATCCGACCTGTTCGCTCGGCAGTAGATAAAATCCGCTGACCAGGTTGACTGCTGCAGTGGCAGCTGCCTCTGGGTCACAGCCAGGTTCCGTTGTCAGCTCGAGCTCAATCTGCCGCAATGTGCCGTCATCATCAAAGACAACGGTCGCATCTGCCGTGGATATCCCTTCTGCCAGCGTGGCAAGCGCCGCCGCCTGACGGTTAAGTTCGGTCGCATATTCCAACATGGCGCTGTCTTGCAGCGTTGCGGCGAGCGCCGCGCCTTCTGCCGCATATTCCGCCGTGGTTTCTGCATCATCCGCCGACTTTGCCATCCCGGTCAAATCCAGTTCGCGTGCAGACGCCAGCTGCTGTGGTTTGAGATCTTGCGCTAAGGGCAGAATAACGCTGGCGATCAGCGCCAGTCCGATGATGACGCGGATGAAGCGGGCTGTTGTGCCCTCTGGCAACAGCATCTCCAGCAATGCGGCCAGCAGTACTAATGCTGCGATGCCGCGGATGATTTCGGCGACGACTTCCACCTTGGCCCTTCTCCTTTCTGTATTGGTATTCGCGCTTTCAGCGCATCATCATGGTTATACTGCCCAGACCGACAACGAGTGCCAGCGCAAAGAAGGCGAATAGCCCGCAAAGAGCCAGCGCGGCGAAGAGCAAGGTCAGCGCGTTACCGGCATCGGTCAGCGCGGCGGAGAGCGCATCGTCCCCCAACGGCTGGATCAGTGCGCCTGCGATGCGGAAAAGGATAGCCTGGGCCAGCAAGCGGATGGCTGGTAGTGCGCAGATCAGCAGCAGCCCCAGGCTACCGATAATCCCGATTGCCTGTTTGAGCAGAAGCACTGTGCCCAGCACGCTGTCTAGCGAATCTGCCAGCGTCCGTCCGACGACCGGAATGAAAGCGCCGCTTGCTGTCTTTGCCGCTTTGATCGCCAGGCCGTCGCGACTGGCCGAAGCGATGCCGGAGAGGCTGAGAAAGGTGATGAACAGGGTGGCGACTATGCTCATCAGCCCCAGTGCGGCATCTTTACAGAGCGCTGCCATTCGGCTGATCGGAAAATGTGGCGAGAGCCGTCCGGCTAACCGCAGCAGGGCAGAAAAACAGATGAGCGGGAATACGATATTCTTCATCAACGTGATCAGCAGGTTGAGCGCAAAGAGCAGAGCAGGCGAGATCAAGGCAACGGTAGATACTCCGCCCAGCGCAGCCAGCAGGGGCAGCAACAGCGGCAGCAGGACAAAGATCAGGTCGGCAATCATTTGCAGCGCGCTGCGCGCTTCCTGCAGAGCTGCGGAAAACGTCGCTGTCATCAGCGCGAGTAGCAGCAGAAAAACGACCCAGCTCGAGAGCTGTGCGATCTGCCCGCTGGCAAAACTGCCGCGTAGGATCTGCAACAGCAGAGCGAGCAGGGAAAGCGCCATGATTTGTGCGAGTAGGGCGCCGCTGGCCAGTACTTCCTGGAAAAACAGCGAGGCGAATAATGCAACCAGCTGATCAAGCGAAGGCGGGTTGCCGTTCGTACGCAGCTCATGCCAAATAGCGCGAAGGGAAAACCCCTCCAGATAATCAGCGTATTGCTGATCCATTTCCGCAAGCATTCCTTCCAGCGCGCTGGTATCGATCAGCGATGCAGTATCCGTGCTGCCGGGTTCTGTCTGCGCGCTTTCGGCCGCCGGCTGTTCGGCTGCCAATGCCGTGGGGGAGAGAAAAAAGAGCAGCAGCAGAATTAATCCAATAAGCGCAGCACCGCCTGGATGACGCTTGCGATCAACGGCAATGCCAGCAATAAAATGGTGATTTTGGCAGCGAATTCGATCTTCAGCGCCGCCGCCCCCTCGCCGGCATCGCGGCAGAGTTGCGCACCGAATTCCGCCAGATAAGCAAGACCGATGATCTTCAACAGCAGCGAAAGATAGTCGCTGCTGACGCCAGCGCGCTCGGATAGGGTAGAGAATGAATCGAACAGTAAGGAGAGCGAAGGTAGCAGGCGCAGGAAGATCAGGCAGCCGGCTGCAATCATCACCAGCAGGGAGGCGGTTTTCATCCGGCTTTCCTTGAGAAAGACCGCAATGATTGTCGCAATCAGTGCCAGAACAATGAAAACAATCAAATTGGTGGTATCCATAAGCGCGCTCAATCATAAAGGCTGAACACCGCCTGCACGCCGTCAAAGAGTTGCTGCAGCACCGGCAGCACGCGGACGAGCGCCACTGCCAGTCCGGCGACGAGCGCCAAATAAGCGAATTCATCGCGGCCCGCTTGTTTGAGAAAGGTATGCAGGATGGTCACGGCAATGGCCAGCGCCATCAGAAAGAAGATGATCGAAACGTCGTCCATAAGCTCCTCCCTCCGCTATGCGCTCAGATCAGCAACAAAATCAATACCGCACCGCCGGCCCAGCCCATGCTGCGCCATAGCTTGCCGTAGCGCGCTTCGGCATCCGCAGCGACACGGTAACAGCCAGCTAGCCGTTGTCGTGCCAGCACGAGATGTTTTTTCTGTGTTTCCGCATCCGCAGCGCCTAGCCCGGCGGCAACAGCTGAGAGGGCTGCGGCTTCGTTGTCTGTCCAGAGTTGCGCGGTCTGTTGCAGCGCATACATCCATGCTTCACCACCGCTGATGCCATCACCGCGGCGCAGCGTATCCTGTGCGGTTTGAAACAGCGCTGCAGCTCGTCCTGCCTCCTGCGCGGCGGTAGCCAGCCCGTCGGCAAGCGGCACGGCCAAATAGCCGGTCTCACGCGAAAGAGCGAGCAGGCCGGCATCCGCATCAAGCAGGCGCCGGCAGCGTTCCCGTAACAAGGCGGCGGCATAGCGCCCTGCACCGACGCAGGCGATGAGGATGAGCAGGCCACCGGTCAGTACGATCATGCGATGTCCCCCTCTCCGCCGGGCGCATAGACGCGTTCGATCGTCCCTGGACCATGCCGGCGGGAAAGGATGACGATGCGGCGGAAGGCGTTTTCCGCCAGTAGACCGGCAAGCACGGGACGCAAACGAATTTCCGCTTCATCACAGCCATGCGCACTGGCGATCACCGCGACGCCGGCATGCGCTGCTTCTCGCAGTGCGGTCGCATCCTCGCTGCGACCGATCTCATCCGTGATCAGCACATCCGGACTCATCGAGCGCAGCAGGAGCAGCATGCCTTCTGCTTTGGGGCAGCCGTCCATCACATCCGTACGCAGACCAACTGGTAATTGCGCGATGCCATTGCGCATTGCGGCCAGCTCGGAACGCTCATCCACCAACCCCACACGCAGCGGCGGGATGCCGACGCCATCGGAAAGCAGGCGTGCCAGATCGCGCAGCATCGTCGTTTTGCCGGCGCGTGGTGGAGAGATGATCAGGGTGGGCAACAGCCTTGCCTGGGCATCAACCAGACAGGGTAGCAGTGGCAGGGCAACGCCAGCAATATGGCGTGCGATGCGGATATTGATGCCGGAAATCTCCTTAATCGTCCGGATTGCCCCCTGGGCCAATACGGCGCGGCCGGTCAAACCAGCACGATGTCCGCCATTGAGCGTGATATATCCCCGGCGCAGCTCCTCCTCAAAGGCATACAGGGAAGAATCTGCCAGCAGCAGCACGGTACGCCGCATTTCGTCTGGGCTGAGCAGGCGCAGCCCCTCAGCCGTCTGGTCCGAAGTGAGGTTGCCTGCTGAGGTGAGCAGAGCTTCGCTTTCATCAAACCGTAGCAATACAGGCAGCCCGGGTTTCAGCCGGATCTCTTCCAGGCCGCGCAGTTGTTCCGGCGGCAACGCTTCCAACAGGTTGCGCAGGGATTGCGGCAGATAGGGGAAGATTTGTTGATAGGCTGTATCGCACATAAAAATACCGCCTTTCCCAATGATGTTTCCATTTTATGGGGACAAGGCGGTATTTAGAACGCTGTGACAGAAAGAGGGAAAATCTCCAAACCGGACGGCGCAGAACCATTTTTTATCCAGATTTCCGTTTGATTAGCCGATTTTATGGGGTTTTGGGCAGTGCTGGTTTTCTGCTGCTCCGCTTTCATATGAGGCCAGCAGGCTGTTTTCGTGCATCAATAAGACCAGCGGAGCAGAAGCTCCGCTGGCACTTTATTGTTTTACCCCTTTGCCTTTTATCATCCTTAGATATGTTGGCCCATCAGATAGGCTTGCTGGAATTCTGGGCGCAGTTTGACATCGCCCTTTCCCTTCAGATTGTTGACGAGCAGCATGCCAGCCGGATCCCAGCCGAAATATTTAACAAGATGATTGTAGTAATCAATCATAGGTGAAAAAACATCCGCATCTTCATCATTGGAGGTGAGGATGAGCACAAGTTTTTTCAGCGGATAATCCGGGCCATAACAATAGCAGCGGTCGAGAATCGCCTTGATCTGGGCCGGTAGCGCGAAGAAATAGATTGGCGTGACCATCACGATGGCTTCTGCGCGCGCAAATTCTTCATAGAGGCGATACATGTAGTCATGAATTACGCAAAATCCACCATTGTTGCGGCATTTGTTGCAGGAGAGGCAGCCGCTGATATTTTTGCCGTTGATCTCCGGCATGGAAACGATATGGCCGGCGTCTTCAGCGCCGAATTTAAACATATGTGCCAGGTCTGCGCTGTTGCCGTCCGGACGAGGACTGCCCTGCAATAATAGGATGCGTTTTGCCATTGGTCTCCCTCCTTCTGTATATTCTAAAAATTCTTATAATTATTTTATCATAGGAATGTAATTTTGGCAAGACCAGACATTCTGTGGAATTCGTTATGGATTTATGCCGGGGAATACCGTTTAATGTATATGGGGGAACAGGGCAGGATATCCGTTTGTTTTGGTGAATTGAATCAAGGACTATGGATTGAAGAAGGGAAATGCAGTGAGGATCGCTTTTTTCGATTCCGGCATTGGTGGGCTGAGCGTGTTGGAAGAAGCGCTTTCCCGCCGGCCGGAGGTGGAATTCTTATATTATGCGGATACGGATCATGTGCCTTATGGGCAAAAATCACGCGCAGCACTTATTGACTATGCCGGCTCGGCGGTATCTTTTCTTTTGGCCGCAGGCGCGGATGCGGTGGTTGTCGCTTGCAATACGGCGACTGCGGCTGCGATCGATTTTCTGCGCGAACAGTTTTCTGCGCCAATCTTTGGGATGGAGCCGGCGGTCAAGCCGGCCCTGGCTGAGACTGCCGGACGTCGTGTGCTCGTGTTGGCTACGCCGCTGACGCTGCGTGAGCAGAAGCTGCATCATTTGCTGGATGCGGTCGATCCGGCGCATTGCGCCGACCTGTTGCCTTTGCCCGGGCTGGTCGCATTTGCCGAGCGCCGTGAATTTGACGGTCCTGCAGTTCAGGATTATCTGCAACAGGCGCTTGCGCCGTTCACGCTTGCGAATTATGGTGCAGTGGTGTTGGGCTGTACACATTTTAATTATTTTAAGGATTCTTTGGCAGCGTTGTTGCCGGCCGGGATACAATTTGTTGATGGTTGCCGCGGCACCATAAATCATGTTTTCCATACATTGGGGCTGTCCGCTGGTGATGCAGGTGTCGGAACCGTGCATTATTTCCAGTCCGGCAGGGCGGTGACAGACCCAGTGCAGTTGGATGATTACCATATTCTGTTGGCGCGCTTGTCCTGGTTACGCCATCTGTAAGCGGAAAGGGGAGCCCATGGCGGAGAGCGTATATCCCCGCGCCTATGGCGTGGAAGAGATTAACTATTATTTGAAAGAATATCTGGCAGAAGATGAGTTTTTGCATGCGGTCGCAGTCCAGGGCGAAATCGTCGGTTTTAAGGCACATGCTTCCGGGCATATTTATTTGACGCTGCGTGAGGGGGCTTGTGGCATTCGGGTGGTGATGTTCCGGCGCCATGCGTCCGGACTGCGCTGGACGCCGCGTGATGGAGATCAGGTGGTTGCCGTCGGCAGTATCGGCTTTTATGAGCGCGACGGCTCCTGTCAGCTTTATGCTGAGGCTTTGCTGCCGGCTGGCGAAGGTGCACAGGCGCGGGGTCTGGATGAACTACGGCGGCGTCTGGAGGCAGAAGGCCTGTTTGATGTGGAGCGTAAACAGCCGCTACCACGCTATGCGCTGGATATTGGCGTGGTAACGGCGGCAGGTAGCGCCGCCTGGGCGGATATTCGCCGCATCACAAAGGGGCGCTGTCCATGCGTACGCTTGACCTTATACCCTGCCTTGGTGCAGGGCGATGGTGCGCCGGAATCGATCGTTACAGCGCTTATGGCGGCGGATCAGGGCGGACATGCGGTATTGATCTGCGGCAGGGGCGGCGGTGCGGAAGAGGATCTGGCCGCCTTTAACAGCGAGCAGGTAGCACGAGCCGTGGCGGCAACGACGACACCGCTGATCTCGGCCGTGGGGCATGAAAGTGATTTTACTTTGGCAGATCTGGCAGCGGATGTGCGCGCCGCCACGCCGACGCATGCTGCAATGTTGGCAGTGCCGGACGCTGCCCTGCTGCAGGAAGAATTGGCGGCTCTGCAACAGCGGTTGGATAATGCGGCCGCACGCCGCCTCGCCTTCTGGCGCAGACAGCTGGATGCTCTGGCTGGCGCGGCTTGTTTCCGTCATCCGGAGATGTTGACCGCAGCGCGGCGCTTGCAGCTGGCGGCGGCAGAAGAGCGTCTGCAGCAGGCAGCGGAGCTGATCTATGCGGAATGTGAGCGGGCGGTAGTGAATATGGCGCTGCTCCTGACTGCGCTCAATCCGCTGGCGGTATTGTCACGCGGCTATGCGATCGTCAGCGCGGCTGACGGCAGGCCGCTGCAGGAGGCGGCACGACTTGCAGCAGGGGATGAAGTTTGCGTGCAGTTGGCCAGCGGCAGGTTTACGGCCCGGGTTCTGACTGTGGAAAACGAGGAGGATGAATATGGCAAAGGCAAAAGATAAGCGCAGTTTTGAAGATATGTTGGGCGAACTGATCGAAACTGTGGAGACGCTGGAACGGGGCGATCTGTCTTTGGAAGACATGCTGACCCATTATCAGGCAGGCCGGGCGCTTGTGCGCAGCTGTGATGACAGGCTGCGCGCTGCAGAAAAGCAGTTGAATGGCGAGGCCAAAAAAAGGGATAAAGGACAGGAGAAAGAAGAGGAGAAAGAAGAGGAGAAGGAACAGGAAATGGAAAACGAAGGTGGGGAGGAGCAGATATGAGCGGGGCTGGTCCGAATAGTACAGACTGCACCGGGGTCGTTCATTATTTGAAAACAGCTGCACGCGATGTGGAGCGCGCGCTTGATCAGCTGTTGCCCCTACCGCGGTTGGCGCCGGAGCGGGAACTGTATTTTGCCATGCGCTACAGTCTTTTTGCCGGTGGCAAGCGATTGCGGCCGGCCCTGTTTTTTGCCGCGCTGGAGGCGTTTGGACGGGAGCGGACGCCCTTTTTGCCTTTTGCCGCTGCATTGGAGATGATCCATACCTATTCGTTGATCCATGATGATCTGCCGGCCATGGATGACGATGATCTGCGGCGGGGCCAGCCAACCTGTCATGTTCGCTATGGTGAGGCTTTGGCGATCTTGGCCGGAGACGCGTTGCTCACGCATGCGTTTGCCCTGATGCTACAGCCCATGGCAGGGGCTGCGCCAGCGGATCAGATGGCGGCTGCACGTGAGGTGGCCTGGCAGGCAGGAATTGGCGGCATGGTCGCCGGCCAGGCGGCGGAGATAGTATCGCTGCAAAGTGAGGTGGACGAAGGTCTGCTGACCTATATCTATCAGGGGAAGACAAGCGCGCTGTTTGCTGCAGCTGTTGTTTCTGCTGCGCATCTTTGCGGTGCTGCGCAGGAAGAGATCGCCGCTTTGCGAGAATATGCCAAGCATCTCGGGCTTGGTTTCCAGATCATCGATGATGTGTTAGATGTGGAAGGGGATACCGCAAAGCTGGGTAAACCAGTGGGTAGCGATGAGGCGCGCGAGCTGATCACCTTTGTCACATTATATGGCTGCGAGGCGGCGCGGCAGCGCGCGGCGCAGGAAGCGGAAGCAGCGCGTTGCAGCCTGGATATTTTTGGCGGGAGTGCGGCTATGCTGCGGCAATTCCCCGCATTGCTGGCCGAGCGGGATCATTGATTCCCCTGCTGGAAGTACGGTGGTAGATTCGGGAACAAATTTCGCTGCTAGGACGTCAAATCCATTGTATTTTCAGACAAGGCATGATATAATTTGCGAATAAGCAGATGATGTGATGCAGCCGGCGACGGCTGCTGGAGGGATGGCGTTCTGCGGATATGCAGAACAAAAGGGAAAAAGCATGAACGCAATATACCAGATGCGAAGGATGCTTCTGCTGTTGACAGCGGTTCTTTTCAGCCTGTTGGCCGCCTCTTGCGATGATACACCAGAAGTGCCAAATGAGACAGATGATCGTCAGCCCATCATCATTGAAGAGGGCATCAATCAGCCTGCAACTGACGAGGAGCTGCCAGAAGAGGAAGAGGAGACGGCGCAGGAGGAATCTGGCGTCGAGTTTGAAGATAAAGGCGAGGCGACAACGGTAGAAGACCTGATCGCTGCGCAGGCAAAGATATCTTCGTTCTATTTTGAACAAACGGTCGCCTACCCGAATGGGCATGTCTTTTTGCAGGTATGGTATAAAGACGAGAATATGCGCCTTTTTTCCAGCCAGGGCGGGTATGGCATGGCGGAGGAATTCTATGACTACGAGACTGGCACGGTGATTTCACACCAGCCTGGTTCTGATGAGCCCGCGGAAATGTATACTTTTGACAAGACCAGTCCGGATGCGCCGGATAATCCGGTGATGAATGATTATTCAGCCTATACGCTGCTTGGCGGGGAGGAGATTGATCATCAGTATTGCCTGATCCTGGAGGCGCCGAACGGAGACCTGGTCTGGGTGAGCACAAAATACGGTTTTCCGCTGCAGACGGAATATACGGACAGCCTGGGAGACCGCTTGACGACAAAATATAAGAATATCAGTATCAATACGGTGACGGATGAAGATGTTCTGCCGCCAGCTGATTTGGAGGTTTATGATTACGACGGCAATTAACGTTCGTTGAGGGATTATGGGGAAGAATATCGCCAAGGCAGCGGGGTTGCTGCTGATGATCAATATATGCGTCAAGCTGCTTGGCTTTGTCCGTGAAATGGCCATTGCCGATGGGTTTGGCGCATCTTCTGCTTCCGATGCCTACCTGGTTGCCTATACGGTGCCATATTTTTTGCAAACCATTCTGGGTTATGCGTTTGTTTCCGCTGTTTTGCCGGTATTTTCCGGGCTGTGGGATGCAGAGGAAAGCAGGGCGGAGGCTAATCGGCTGGGCAGTTCGCTGATCAATATTGTCGGTGCGGCGATGTTGCTGCTTTCGTTGATCGGTGTGGCTGCTGCGCCGGTGCTGGTGCGCTTAACCGCGCCCGGGCTTGCGGTGGAAACGGCAGAGCTCGCCATAAGACTGACGCGCGTGATGATTCCGTCTCTCTTTTTCATGTCGGTCGGGCTGGTGATCTCCGGCATTCTCAACAGCAGATACCGTTTTGCTGCCGCTGCCTTGGCACCGGGTATTGCCGCGCTGGGAGTGATTGTTTCCGCTTGGTTGGCAGATGGAAATATTTATCTGGTTGCGCTTGGTACTTTGTTGGGGTTTGTTGGCTCCTGGCTGTTGCAGGCGGGGGATCTGGCAAAGAGCGGCTTTCGCTACCGGCTGGTACTGGATGCGAAACATCCTGCTGTCCGGCGCGTGCTACGGGATGTGGTGCCGATTTTGCTGGGGCTTTCTGTTAACCAGCTCTATACGGTGCTTAATCGCATTTTCGCTTCTTCGCTGGATGCAGGCAGCATTTCAGCACTCAATTATGCCAATAAATTGATGAATTTACCGTTGGGGCTATTTGTGGCGGCGATCATTACCGCTTTTTTTCCGGCTTTAGCGGATTTGGCGCAGGATGCGGCGCGCGAGCGGTTGGCACGGGCGGTTTCGCGTGGGCTGGCCATGTGTATGTTGCTTGTTGTGCCATCCGCACTCGGCTTAATGTTGCTTGACAAGCCGATTATCCACTTGTTGTTTGAGCGTGGCAGCTTTACGGCAGAAGCGACTGTCGTTACCGCAGAGGCCTTGTTTGCCATGTGCCCCGGCCTGCCCTTTCTTGCGATATCCATGCTTTTGATCCGTGTTTTCTATGCCATTGGGGATGTAAAGACGCCGCTGTGGACCGGGGGAATTTCGATTCTGGTTAACTTGTTGGTTAGCCTGATTTTTGTGGAATCGGGTGGGCATATTGCGCTGGCCTGGGCCAACAGTGCGGCGGCAGCTGCCAATGCCTTGCTGATGGCATGGGCGCTTGCAAGGCGTTTGCCATATTTGGGCCGTGATCTGTACCGCGATCTGTTATTGATCGCCGCCGCTGCTGTTGCCATGTTGCTTGTGCTGGTGATTGCCAGCCAGTTGCCGCTGTTTTCAGCCGCTGTGGGAAAGGCCGGGTTGCTTTTACAAATTTTGCTGTTAATTGCCTTGGCGGCCGGCGTTTATTTTCTTGCGCTGCGGCTTTGCCGTTGCAGCGCACTTATTGATATCCTGGGGGAACTGCGCCGTAAATGATAGGGAAGCTGAAATTTTTCTGAAGTTTCTCGGGATGCTGCGAAAAGAAGTTGACAAGCGGCAGGGAAAAATGAGAAAATAGCTAAGATAGGATGGAGTACTTCGGTTTGATCGAAAACCATTCATGAGGGGTGCCTATGCATACTTGGCCGGCGATCTTCGCCGCATTCTTCATCGCGCTGGCAGTCACACCGCTTGCCATCCGGTTGGCGCTGCGATTTCATATCGTGGATATTCCCAATCACCGTAAAGTGCACAGTAAGCCGACACCGCGCATTGGCGGGCTGGCGATCTATGCCGGCTTTGTGGTCGGCACATTGTTGCTTGCCGAATATACGCGGCAGGTGGCGGCGGTACTGGTGGCCGGCAGCGTTGTTTTCTTTACCGGGCTGATTGATGATGTCAAAGATATTTCACCGAAGCTGAAGCTGCTTGGCCAGGTGATCGCTTCTTTGATTCTGGTCTGGGCCGGCTTTACGGTACGCTTTATCACCAATCCTTTTGATGGCAGCATGCTTTCCCTGGGATTGCTTTCCGTGCCGATTACCGTGATCTGGCTGACTGGGATTTCGAATGCTGTCAATCTGATTGACGGTCTGGACGGTCTTTCTTCCGGTGTTTCCGCGATTGCCGCGGTTTCGACTGCAGTGGTCTGCCTTTCGCAGTCCGAGCCGGTCGCGGCAGCGCTGGCGGGTATTCTGGCTGCTTCGGCACTTGGCTTTTTGCCGTGGAATTTTAATCCGGCCAAGACCTTTATGGGCGATTGTGGCGCGCTTTTCCTTGGATTCATCCTTGGGGCGCTGGCATTGATGGGATTGTCAAAAGGTGCGACGGTAATCTCTATTTTCATTCCTTTCCTGATCCTGGGCATTCCGGTCTTTGATACGTTCTGTGCTATCGTGCGTCGTCTCTTCCTGCGTAAACCAATTTTTGAGGCAGATAAGATGCATCTGCATCAGCGTTTGCTTTCGTTGGGACTTTCTCAACGTCAGACCGTGCTGGCGATTTATGTAGTCAGCCTGTTGATGGGGATTTCGGCTGTATTGATGGCGGTGCTGACGACAGCGCAGGCGGTGGTGGTGTTGATCGTGACCACACTCGGTGCTTTCAGCGCTGCGGAATATCTGGGCGTGCTACGGGGAAAATGCCATGTCGCACGACAGCGGCACCCTGATCGGCAAAATGGATGATGGATTGGCTGCAGGGCTAAGAAAACGATATTGATAATTTAAAATACGAATTCAACCGGTAAAAGGAGTGTTATTCGATGAGCAAGGGCGGCGTTGTTGTTTTGATTATTGCGGCACTGGTATTCAGTGGCTTGGGCTTTGTGGTTGGCCAGGTAGTTTCTGCCTCCGGAACACAGGCCGGTTCACTGGACGATCCGGTGGCGACACAGTCATATGTCGATAAATTGTTCGCAACGCGTACGCAGGATATGCAGGCGGATATCGACGAGCTGTATGCGCTGCTTGGCGGCAGTTCGATTTCCGGTTCCGGAACGACCGACCCTGCCGGCTCAGGCGGCGAGACCACAGGCGGTGCAACCTCGATGACCGTGCGAGTGACCTCTGATGATGTGAACGTGCGTGCCTCTGCTTCTACGGATGCTGAGGTTGTAGCCGGTGGGGTTGCAAGCGGGACAGAGCTGGAATATCTGGGCTCTACGACTTCCGGCAGCGATACCTGGTATCATGTCCGTCTGTCTAACGGGACGGAGGGCTATGTGGCAAGCTGGCTTTGCGCCGCACCGCAGTGATCTGTTCCGGCCTGGCGCCGGAGTGAGAAAGAATCGGCAGCCTATGTTGGCGCTGCATTTTGCAGCCGGCATAGGCTGTTTTTTTGCCTTTTTCCGCAACACGTTTTTACGACCGTTGCGGCAATAGCTCGAAACAGATCCTGTTGCTGCAGCAGGTTTTTTGCCCCGTCCCGTTGGATGCGGGGCGTAAAAAGTTTCAATGATGATGTGCTTTTTGCCCAATGCCCACGGAAAACCGCGTGTGTTGCAGGAAAAAAGCGTTCCGCCGTTGACAGGGTGCAACAGAATCTTGCCGCTGCTTCTGCTATGATGAAAACAGATTTGCGAAGGGGGCGTGTCGGATGCCGTTCAAAGCTTGTCCCATCTGTGGGCAGCGGTCTTATTCTGCCTGTAGTGGTCAGATCTGGATCTGTCCGTGCTGTGGCGAAGATTTGAGCGCAACCGCTGAGCTGGTCATGCGGCGGACAAGCGTCCTGGCCATGCTGCGTCAGGGAACAGCAGGGCGGGATGCTGCGGTGGCAGGGAAAAGTTCTGGGGAAGCTGCTCGCGACGTGGGCGCGGTGCGGGAAGAAACTGTTTCGCCGCAACTGGTGCTGCTGCAGAACGAGGTTTGCAGCTGAACAGGCAAGGCGGATGTTTCCCGCAGAATTGTTTCTTGGCAGAGGGTGGGCGTGCAGGAGGCCTGCCCTTTTGTTTTATCACGATCTTGGATTTTTTTATTGTCACCCTGTTTTTTCCTGCGGGATATGATATACTAAATAATTAGTAAAACATGCTGGCAACAGCAGGCGGAGGCAGCCATGCGTTTATTGTTTATCGGCGATATCGTCGGCAATCCCGGACGGCATATGGTGGAGCAGCATCTGCCGCGCTTGATCGATGAATATGCGGTGGATTTCACGATTGCCAACGGGGAAAACAGCAGCCATGGCTTTGGCATGAGCCGTCGCAGTTTCCAGGAGCTGCATGCCTGCGGCGTGGATTGTTTTACGATGGGGAACCATACCTGGGACCATAAGGAGCTGGCGGGATTTATTGACCATGAACCGCGTATTGTGCGGCCGGCGAATTATCCACCAGGGCTGCCAGGCCGTGGCGAGCAGAGCTATACCATCTGCGGCAGGCGGCTGCGGGTGATCAACCTGATTGGTCGTGTTTATCTGCCGGCGCAGGATTGCCCTTTTCGCAAGCTGAACGAGCTGTTGGCGCAGCAGACGGCTGACTGGACTTTCGTGGATTTTCATGCTGAGGCAACCAGCGAAAAGGTTGCGATGGGGTGGTATGCGGACGGTCGTGTGAGCGCGCTTGCCGGCACGCATACGCATGTACAGACTGCGGATGCGCGCGTTTTGCCGCGCGGCACAGGGTATATTACGGATGCCGGCATGACCGGACCGCGCGATTCCGTGCTTGGTGTGGAGCGGGAGACCATCCTGACCCGTTTCCTTACTGGCATTAGCCCGCGCTTTGAGCCGGCGCATGGCGATTTGCAGTTTAACGGTGTATTGTTCGACCTGGCGGAAAACGGCGGCTGCACAGCGGTAACACCGCTGCAGTTCTGGCAGCCGGCCTTATAGAGAAAAGGGGGATTATTATGCGCATCGATTGTCATAATGACAGCGTCCAGTTTTTGCGGGAAAGCGGCAGCAGCCTGGCGAACTTGCCGGCGGCGCATCTGGATCTTAACCGTTTCCGGCAGTATTTGGATGTGGCTTTCTTCGCGCTGTTCGTGGATGAAAAAAAGGAGGCTGGCCGGGAGACTGCGGAAGCACGATTGCTTTGCGAGCGTTTGCTGGCTGATCTTGCCTCTGTTCCCGGGGTGACGCAGCTGCTCTGGCGTGAGCAGCTGACAGAAAACAATGGCGAAAGCATGGTTCTGCTGGCGATGGAGGGCGCTGCGCCATTGGGACAGCAGGGCGAATATCTGCCGGAGTTTTATGCGCAAGGTTTGCGCGCGCTCAGTTTAACCTGGAACCACAATAATGCTTATGCTGGCAGTAATCTGTATGGCGGCGGCCTGACCCGCGCTGGCCGCGACCTTGTGCAAAAGTGCAACGCGTTAGGCGTCCTGCTCGACGCGGCACATAGCAGTGAGGCGACGTTGCGGGATCTGTTGAAATGGAGCACGCAGCCGATCGTGGATTCGCATACGGTCTGCGGCGGGCTTTGCAATCGTTGGCCACGTGCGACGAGCGATGAATCATTACGTCAGCTGGCGGCAAAAGGTGGCGTGGCGGCGATTACTTTTGTCCCGAATTTTTTAGGCAATGCGGGAGACTGGGATGGCGTCTGCGCCCATATCGAATATGCGGTATCGCTGATCGGCAGCGAGCATGTTGCTTTGGGCGCGGATTATGACGGCGCCGGCCTGCATGAGGAAACCGCAGGGGTGCAGTATTTGCCCGCGCTTTATCAGCGTCTGCGTGAACGCGGGATGGCGGAAGAGGATTTGGCAAACGTGCAGGGGGAAAGCGTTCGCCGCCTGTTGCAGCGCGTATTGCCGGCCAAGGCCTAACGCTGACGCTGTACATTGTGACAGGAAAGGTCGTATTGAAGAAAATTTCAGGAAAGGAGCAGGCGCGGTAAGCTGCGCGGAAGAATATGGCTGGCTTTGATACGCATGTGCATAGTACGGCTTCGGATGGCGTTCTCCATCCGGCAGAGCTGGTAAAACGGGCGCAGCAGTGTGGCCTGCTGGGCATGGCGCTGACAGACCATGATACGGTGGATGGTCTGGCAGAGGCGATGGCCGCTGGACAGGAGCTGGGTTTCCCGGTTATTACGGGGATTGAATTCTCTTCGGAGATTTATGAGCGCGACGTGCATATCCTGGGGTATTGGATTGACGCGGCGAAGCTGCGCGCTGACGGACGGTTGGCCGCTTTGCAGCAGTCCCGCATCAGACGCATTTATGAGATGGTAAGACGCCTGCGCATCCTAGGTATGGAGCTGGATGCGGAGGCAATTCTTGCCGCTGCGGGTGGTTCGCCGGGACGTCCACATGTGGCCTTGGCGATGGTGAACGCCGGCTATGCGGTATCAGTACGCGATGCATTTCAGAAATGGCTTGGTCGTGGGCTACCCGCTTATGTGGAGCGCAAAAAGCTGAGTCCATTCGAAGCGGTGGAAATCATCCGTGCGGCCGGCGGCGCGCCTGTGCTCGCGCATCCGGGCTGCGGCGTGCCAGACGCCCTATTGCAGCCGTTGATCAACGCCGGAATCTATGGCATTGAAGCATATCATCCAGAGCATAGTCCACAGATGGAGAAGAAGTATGCCCGCATTGCGCTGCATCATCGGCTAGCTGCATTGGGTGGTTCAGATTTTCATACGCCTGGCATTCGGGAACTGGGTTGCCGCGTGACGACTGTCGGACAATTGGGGAAACTGGCTGCCTTGAAAAATGATGAAACAGCCGCCCGCCGCATATACTAGCGCAGAAAAACATGATCGCGGAGGGTGGACAATGAAAGATCCGATCGATCGGCAGGCCGGGTTGCCGTTGGCCGGCGACGATGTGTTGCGTTACGAAGAAAGCGTTTTGTATGAAGAGAAAATCCGGCGACTGGAAGACAGCATCAGCTCACTGCGGATGAGCAGGCGCATATTGATGAGCCTGCTTGATCAGGTACAGAGCGGGCACCGGGCTGAGCTGGACCGCTTGATGCGGGAAAACAGCAGGCTGCGCCAACAACTGAATCGGCATACACGCCAGTTGTGGCAGGCAGAGGCCAAGCGTCTGGCGATGGATGCGGAAAGCGGGGAGAAGCATTGAAGCGCATCAACTGGGTTCGGGATATCCTGCTTTTAATCTGTCAGCTTACCTATGTGCCCCTGCCGCGCAGGTGGTATTCGGATACCGGCCGGCTGCCGCAGGCAATGCGTTTTTTGCCCCTGCTGGGGCTGTTTAGCGGTGCTGTTGTCTACTTTTCCATGCGCTTGGCGATCGTCATGCCGCCTACCGGCGGCGCGGCCGTCCTGCTGGGTATGCATCTGTTGGCGGGCGGTGCTTTTCTGTTGCGCGATCTGATGTCTGTGGCCAGCGGCATTGCACAACCAGCGGCTGAGGAACTGCCTGCGGAGCGGCCTTTGTTTGAAGAGGACGAGGTAATCGAAGATAATGATACCGAGATCGCAGCGCAGGAAAAGCGCTTCCGCGTCAGTCGCAGCGGCTTGGTTTGGGGTTTGGTCTGGCTGGTGGGCCTGTTCCTGATCTTCTGTTTTCTGTTTCAGCGGCAACCGGATGAGCAGTTGGCCGTTTTAATTGCACCGGTGGCGAGCCGTTTTTTGATGGCGTGGCTGATCTTTTATTTTCCTGCCCATGCGCCGGCACGGCTGCATCGTGCGATGACCAGAAAGCATATGTTGACCGCTGCCGTACTGACGGTTCTCATCGTTCTGCCGTTTTCCTGTCCTGCTTTATACATTTCCTTTTTGCCCAGCATTCTCGGCGTGATGCTGTTTGCTACATACCGTGTGCATTATTTACAGGCTTTGGATGATGCAAGCTATGGTGCGGCGGCTGCCTGGGCGGAATTGATCTTTCTCCTCAGCTGGCTGGCGGTGATTCGCCTTTTTTGACCCCTTGGGGGACTGAACCGATATTTCCGCTGCCGGCAAAAATCTGCCGGCAGCCTTTGTTTCATGGCCAAAATATGTTATAATCAAAATCAGCGGGCAGGAGAACAAGCCAGTTGGCGGAGGTGCGGCTATGGCGGGGGAAAACCTGCATAAGGGGCATCGCGAAAGGCTGAAACAACGCGCTCTGGAAGAAGGGCTGGATGCCTTTACCGAACATCAGGCCCTGGAGCTGCTCTTGTTTTTTGCTATGCCCTATAAGGATACAAATGAGCTGGCACATCGTCTTTTAGCCAGCTTTGGCAGTTTTGATAGTGTTCTGGATGCGGATTATCATGAGCTGCTGCGCGTGGAGGGCGTTGGCCCCAATACCGCAACATTGCTCAGTTTGATGCCGGAGTTTTATCGCCGATATATGCGCGCTAAGCTACGGGAACGTCCTCTGCTCATCGAGCGGCGTCAGGCGGGCGCATTCATCTGCTCGCTGTTTATCGGACAGCATTATGAATCATTTTACCTGATTTGCCTGGATGCGCATCAGCGTTTGCTGAAGGCGGCTCTGCTCAGCACAGGTACGATTGATCATGTCGGCGTTTATCCGCGTGTGGCGGTGGAGACCGCGCTGCGTTATCATGCGCACAGCGTATTGCTGGCGCATAATCATCCATCCGGCGAACCGCAGCCTTCCCATCTGGATATTCAGTTGACAGAGGGCATCCGGCAAGCGATGGAACTGATCGGCATACGCGTGCGCGACCATTTTATCGCCTGCGGCGATCATTATATCAGCCTGTCTGAGCTTGGCCTGATGCCGAAAAGAAAATGAATTTGAAGAAGAGAAAATAGAAGCAGACCGCAATGCGGAAGAGGGGTAACATGGCTTTTGTCCATCTGCATAATCATACGGAATATAGTTTGCTCGACGGTGCGGCGCGCGTGGATAACCTGGTGAAGCGCGCGGCGGAATATGGTATGCCCGCCTGCGCGATCACGGATCATGGCGTGATGTATGGCGTGATCGACTTTTATCAGTCCTGCAAAAAACATGGCATCAAGCCGATCATTGGCTGTGAAGTCTATGTGACAAACGACCGCTTTTCGCGCGGCGGACGCAAAGGGGATGCTGCTTGCCATCTTGTGCTGCTGGCGGAGAATAATACCGGCTATCAAAATCTGTGCAAGCTGGTATCTTATGGCTTTCTGGAAGGGTTTTATTATAAACCGCGTGTGGATCATGAATTGCTGCGTCGCTACCATGAAGGGTTGATCTGCCTTTCCGCCTGCATCGCCGGCGAGATTCCGGAAGCGATTCTGAGCGGCGAGCGCGACCGTGCATGGGAGCTGGCCACCATGTATCGTGATATTTTCGGTCGCGACAACTTTTTTATTGAGATCCAGGATCATGGCATCCCGGAGGAGCGGCAGTGCCTGCCGGTACTGACCGAGATGGCAGAACAGCTTGGCATTGGTCTGGTTGCAACGAATGACTTGCATTATGTGGATGCGCGCGATGCGGAGATGCATGATATCCTGCTCTGCATCCAGACAGGCAAATTGCGTAGCGATGAGAACCGTATGCGTTTTGCCAATGATCAGTTCTATTTGAAAACCGAAGAGGAGATGCGCAAGCTGTTCGCTAAATGGCCCGCAGCGATTGACAATACGCTGGCCATCGCAGAGCGCTGTCAGGTGGAATTTGAGTTTGGCAAGCTTTATATGCCGGTCTACGAGGTGCCGGCCGGGCATGACTTGCAGAGCTATCTGCGCGAGATGGTGGAGGCCGGCCTGCACCGCCGTTATGCAGTGGTAACGGATGAGCTGGTCGCGCGGATGAATTATGAGCTTGACGTGATCAACCGGCTGGATTTCCCGGGCTATTTTCTTATTGTCTGGGATATGATCGAGTTTGCCCGAAAAAACGGCATTTCCGTCGGGCCTGGGCGCGGCAGCGCGGCTGGTTCTTTGGTCGCCTATTGCCTGGGAATCACAAATATTGACCCGATACGCTGGGGCTTGCTCTTCGAACGTTTTCTTAATCCGGAGCGTGTCACGCCGCCGGATATCGATACGGATATTTCGGATGTGCGGCGCGGAGAAGTGGTCGATTATCTGGTGCATAAATACGGAGAGGACAAGGTGTCGCAGATCGTCACCTTTAATTACATGCTGGTCAAGGGTGCGGTGAAGAGTGTAGCGCGCGTGCTTGATATTCCGTATGCAGATGCCGACCGCATCGTCAAACTGATGCCAGATGATCCGGATGTGAAGACCATTGCCGATGCGCTGGAGAAAAGCCCGGACTTAAAGGCAGTCTATGACCAGGATCCGGTAGCGCATGAATTGCTGGATATTGCCGACCATATTCGTGGTATGCCCAGCCACTGTGGAAAACATGCTGCCGGCGTGGCGATCGCACAGCGTGAGCTGATCTCCTATATGCCGGTGCAGAAGGACAGCAAGGATGGCAGCGTGACTACGCAGTATGCCAAAGAGCAGGTGGAGATGTGCGGGCTGGTCAAGATGGATCTGCTCGGGCTGCGAACTTTGTCTGTGATCGACGATGCACTGGAGAATATTGAAAAAACGCATGGGCAGAAGATCGATATCAATAATATCCCCTTGGATGACGCGACAACTTTCCGTCTGCTGTCCGACGGCGATACTGCCGCTGTATTCCAGCTGGAAAGCGACGGTATGCGAAAATATCTGCGCGAGCTGCAGCCGGACCGCTTGGAGGATATCATTGCCATGGTCGCACTGTACCGGCCGGGACCGCTGGGCAGCGGCATGGTGCAGGATTACATCAACGGCCGGCATGGGAAAAAGGTCAAATATATGCATCCCTCGCTGGAGCCGATCCTTGCAGAAACGTATGGCGTTATCCTCTACCAGGAGCAGGTGATGGAGATCGTCCGCGCACTGGGGGGCTTTACGCTGGGCGCCGCTGATATGCTACGCCGTGCGATGGGAAAAAAGAAACCGGAGATCATCGATAAAGCACGCGATGATTTTGTTTCCGGCTGTGTGGCGCATGGTTTGCAGGAAAAGACTGCTGCCGATATCTTTGAGCTGCTGAAATATTTCGGTGGCTATGGTTTTAATAAAAGCCACAGCGCGGCTTATGCTTTTGTTACCTACCAGACTGCCTGGCTGAAAGCGAATTATCCGGCGGAATTCATGGCCGCGACCATGACTTCAGTGATGGACAGCGCCGACAAGATCCCCAAATATATTGAGCATTGCCGTAGCATGGGCATTACGATGTTGCCGCCGGATATCAACGAGAGCGGAGAAAAGTTTAACGTGGTGGATGGACGTATCCGCTTCGCGATGAGCGCGGTGAAAAATGTTGGCCGCGAGGCGGTACGCCAGATTGTGGCGGACCGCACGGCGCATGGCCCTTACCGTTCCCTGGCAGATTTTTGCGAACGGCAGCAGCTGAACCGGAAAATGCTGGAAAGCCTGATTCGCTGCGGTGCGCTGGACAGTCTGGGTGAAACACGCGCCACCATGCTCGCTTCTATTGAACATGTGCTGGAGCTGAGCAAGCGGATGGCAGAGGACAAGCAGAGCAACCAGCTTTCCCTGTTCGATTTCGGCCTTTCGGCAGAGTCGCAGCGGCCGGAGGTGGAGCTGACGCGGCGCCCAGAATACCCAGCGCGCGAGCTGCTGGATATGGAACGCGAGATGTTGGGGTTTTATATCAGCGGCCATCCATTTGACGTTTACCGCCCATATGTGGCGCGCAAGATCAGCCATTCGATCAGCGCAGTTTTTTCGGCAGAGGAAGGACAGGAGATTACGACAGCCGGTATGGTGCGTGGCGTCAGCCGCCGGTTTACCAAAAACGGGCAGCCGATGGCGAATTTTGTGCTGGAAGACGAAAGCGCCTCGCTGCGCTGTACGCTGTTTCCGCGACAGTATGAGCGGCTGCGTGACCATTTAGCCGAAGGCAGCGCCGTGGTGGTGCGGGCAAAGGTAAAAGATAATGGCGGCGATCCGGAATTGACCGTTTCAGAGTTGCTGCCGCCATGCAAACTTTATTTACGTTTGCCTTCCGCAAGCCAGACCGCGCTGCTGCAGCAGGCGCGCGAAGTGTTGGCCGGCAGTCCGGGGCATATCGCGGTAGAAGCGTATTATGCAGACAAAAAGGAATATGTGCCTTTTCCCGGTATTGCCGGGGTGGAGCTGGATAAAAAAATGATCGCCACGATGTGCACGTTGATCGGTGAAAAAAATGTGGTTGCGCGCTAAAGGGTTTGCAGGGGAAATACAAATAGTCAGATTACTGCGTTAATTTTCAAAACCCTTGTATTTGTTGGGGATTGAGAGTAAAATTTAGTTGTGGGGTGCATATGTGCGCCTGTTTGGCATGTTTGGGTTTACTCATGTGTACTTACATATGGGATTATATTAAGGAGGTATGCGCATGTCTTTTGATGTCAGCAAGTTTATGGAAAGGGTCATCGCAAAAAACCCGGCCGAGCCGGAATTCCATCAGGCGGTGCAGGAGGTTATCTCTTCGCTGGCTCCCTTCGTGGATGCAAATCCGCGCTATCAGAAGGACGCCCTGCTTGAAAGAATGGTCGAGCCGGAGCGCGTCGTCTCCTTCCGTGTGCCGTGGGTGGATGACCAGGGCCAGGTTCAGGTGAACCGCGGTTATCGTGTTCAGTTCAATAGCGCGATTGGTCCGTACAAGGGCGGTTGCCGCTTCTCGCCGAAGGTCACGCTCGGCACGCTGAAGTTCCTCGGCTTTGAACAGACCTTCAAAAACTCGCTGACCGGCCTGCCGATGGGCGGCGGCAAGGGCGGCGCTGATTTTGACGGCGTTGGCAAATCTGATGCTGAAGTCATGCGTTTCTGCCAGGCTTTCATCAGCGAGCTGTTCCGTCATATCGGTCCGGATACTGACGTTCCCGCTGGTGACCTTGGCGTGGGCGGTCGCGAGATCGGTTATATGTTCGGTCAGTACAAAAAACTCGTTAATCGCTATGAAGGCGTCCTCACCGGTAAGGGCCTGCAGTTTGGCGGTAGCTTGGGCCGTACGGAAGCCACTGGTTACGGCGTGATCTATTTCGCAGATCATATGCTGAAACGTGCCGGCCTGGGCGGCATTGAAGGCAAGACGGTTGCGCTTTCCGGTGCTGGTAATGTCGGTTGCTACCTGATTGAAAACGTCAACCGCATGGGCGGCAAATGCGTTACGGTTGCAGACCCCTTCGGTTTCGTCTATGTTCCTTCCGGCATCACGGAAGAACATCTGGAATTCCTCAAACCCCTGTGGGCGGTTTATCGTCGTCCGATCAAAGATTTCGCAGAAAAATATGGCTTCGAATATCGCGAAGGCCATCGTGCCTGGGAAGTTCCTTGCGATGTGGCCTGCCCGACCGCAACACAGAACGAGTTGGATGGCGAAGATGCCAAACGCTTGCTCAACAACGGCTGCAAAGCGGTTGTCGAAGGTGCCAACATGCCTTCCACCCTGGAAGCAATCGAGATCTTCCACGATGCGGGCATTCTCTTCTCGCCGGGCAAAGCTTCCAACGCCGGTGGCGTGGCAGTTTCCGGTATGGAAATGTCGCAGAACAGCGAGCGTTATTCCTGGACCAAGGAAGAAGTCATCGGCAAGCTGCAGCAGGTTATGTTCAATATTCATGAGACCTGCGTGGAATACGGCAAAAAGCCGGATGGTACGGTTAACTATGTCAATGGCGCCAATATCGGCGGCTTCGTGAAAGTGGCGGAAGCCATGATCGCGCAGGGTATCGTGTAATCACGCGACGAATGGTTCAGCAGGGGCGGCTATTGCCGCCCCTGCTTTTCACTTGCGTGGATGTGATGAATACGGACGTTTGTGAAAAATTGACCGGGTTTTCAGCGATCGATTTTTTTGTTGCTATTCCATGGGTTTATGTTATACTGAATATGGAACAATAGAGATGTTTCGATTCTTTTGCACAGGAGGGATAAAGATGGAAAAATTTACCGCTGATATGGGTATCATGGAAGTCGTAGAGAAATTCCCGCAGGCCGCGCAGATCCTGATGGAGCATGGCATGGGTTGCCTCGGTTGCGCTGCTGCGCATTTCGAGAGCATTGGCGAGGGCGCTGCCGCGCATGGCATTGATGTGGAAGCTTTGATGGCTGCGATCAACGAAGCAGCTGGAGCATAAAGCGTCACCTGGAAAGCAGCCGTCCTGCGGGGCGGCTGCTTTTTTCATTATAGTGAAGTGCCGCAATTTGGGCCGGTATCAGCGCCGGCGCGCTTGACGGCTAATCGTATTTCCCGGGTAGACCGGCATGATTTCGGATTCTGGGATGACGATGCGCGTGCCCTCAGCCAACGCCTCATTTTTAGCATAACGCAGATTATAGTACAGCAGGCGGGAAAGCGGCACCATGAATACATGGCCGATCATTTCCAGAGTATCTCCTTCGTGCGCGGTGTAGATGCAGGGACGAACCGATGGATCTGCTTCGCAGCTGGGGTAGGTCGGATGCTCTTCCGCTTCTGGCTCTGGCATGACGGGGCCGGCAGGGTTCCACAGCTCCGGAACGTTGATCTGTTGTCCGATCATGATGTAGTTGGGATCGGTAATATCCGGGTTTGCAGCCAGCAATGCGTCGAGACTGATCCGGTAGTGGCGGGCGATTTTCCACAGACTGTCGCCTTTTTGTATCGTATAGATGATCATGGTTGCTCCTCCTCGGTCGATGGCTTCTCTTTATGCTAAGAGTGTATTCCGCAAAGTGGTGCACGGTGCTTGACTGCAGGCGGCATTAGGATGGAACATTTGGAAGAAAATTTTCGACATAATCTGAAAGGGAAAGAATATACCCTGGCGAATCTATAGCTGTTCACGTATCTTCTTAAAAAGAAAAAGAATCATTAACATTGCCAAAAATGATATAAGGTGATATTATGGTAGAGAAAAAACATATGGCGGGCGATATGGATCATCGTCAGCTGATCCGTCTGCAGGCGGGAAAATTGGCAGAGCTGCTTTGCCAATCTCCTGAGTACATCCAGTTTCTTGCCGCACGCCGCCGTCTGGAAGCGGATGGTGAAAATGCGGATATCCTGGCTGAATTGCGGCAGCGGCAGATGTCCATGCGCATGGCGTCCTTGCTTGGGGATGAACTGGATTTTAGTGAAGAATATAGCGAGTTTGAAAATATGTATCTCCTGTTGGCGCAGGAGCCAAGCATCAGCGAATACCTGTTTGCCGAAGGGCGTCTTTTTCGGCTGATCGCTGACGTAGAAGCAGTATTCAGTGATAAGCTGGATTTGGGCATGACAATGGAAGAGGCGCAGGAGATGCAGCCCAGGCGGGATATTCGCTTGAATTGATGAATTGCGGAGGTTGAGATGAGCGAAGTAAAGCAAAAGCGGATGACAAAACAAAAACGCGTAATCTACGAGGTGCTGTGCAATACGAAGACGCATCCGACCGCGGATTGGATTCATGCCGAGGCCAAAAAGCAGGTACCGGATATCAGCTTGGGCACGGTATATCGCAATCTGCAGATTTTGCTGGAGGATGGTAAGATTCAGGAACTGAATTACGGCAAAAGCCAGAGCCGCTTTGACGGGAACCCTGCGCCGCATTATCATTTTGTCTGCACAAAATGCGGCCGTGTGCTGGATTTTGCCCCGGACGCACCACTGGTAAGTGAAGAGGTGTTGGCTGCCGCACCAGGTGCTGTTCATTCGCATCGTCTGGAATGCTATGGCATTTGCAGGGATTGCCTTAGTTGAAATTTTGTGATATAATTGCATTTACGGGTGACTCCCATGAGAAAATATCTGGCGCCAGGAGGAAGTAATAGTGTTCATGCAGCGGATTCGTCGCGCGACGAAAAAACATCGGAAGGTTTTGACGATCGTTGTGATTCTGTTGATGGTTGGTCTGGTCGGTTCCTTTGCCGTTTGGAATTCTGAAAACGTCCAGGGCAATACCTCACAGGATTTGACTTATGCCGAACAGATCGAACTTTATGAGAGCTATCTGGCAGAAAATGAGCCGGCCACGGTAGAAGAAGCAGATTATGCAACAGCATATTCCTTAGCCGGTTATTATTTGGCCTTGCGTACGGCCTGCGCCGGTGCTTATCAGGAGGCGCTGTATGCCGAGACAGAGGAGGAGCAGGCTGAAGCGGAAGCATATGCTACGCAAGCCGAGTCGGCAGTGGAGAAGGCGATCGCTTATTATGGGCAGGCTTTGGCACAGGCGCCGGATACCATGAATGATGAGGGCCGGGCACAGCTTTATGCGGAGCTGGCTTCTGCGCAGCTTTACGCCGCGGATCAGGAGGCGACAAAAGCATCGCTGGATCAGGCGCTTGCCCTGGCTCCAGATAATGCCACTGTCATCTCGACTTATGCGAATTACCTTTATGGTTTCGAAGGATTTGATGCAGTCAATACTTATTTAACGGAAAAGCTGGATGCAATGGATGCGGAAAGCGAAGAATATGCGGCGCTTTCGCAGCAGCTTGCCTATTACCAACTGATGGATTCTTATACGCGCGCTTTGGAGGATAGCACTACGGAATCCGGCACAGAAGAGGCTGGCACAGAAGGTGACGCGGTGGATGAAGACAGCGTGTCTGAGGACGCCGCAACGGAAGAAGAAACAGATGCCACAGCGATAACCGATAATGCAGAAACTTCGGCTGTGGAAGATGAAGCCGAGGGCGAATAACCCGGCGCGCTATCAACCGGAGCAGAAACGGAACGCCAGGTGGCGTTCCGTTTTTCATCGGTGGTTTTCCAACGGGTATAGGCTGTAGCCCGGCGACATAGTATGATAGAAAATGCCCGAGGAGGGTACGGTTGCATGGAAGCGTGGATTGCGGATCTAGCGGAAATGCCGGTTGGCTGGCAGGTATTTTTACTTTCCATGCTACCGGTTACAGAGCTGCGTGGTGCGATCGTACTGGGCATAGCCTGGGGCATGCCTCCGCTGGAGGTTTTCCTGTGGGCAGTGGCGGGGAATTTTGTTCCTGTGGTGCCGTTGTTGCTTGTCTTGGGCTGGGGATACCGGCATTTAATGCGGCATCCGTTTTTTTCCCGGCCGCTGCGCTGGCTGGCAGGCTATGGTGCGCGAAATGAAGAAAAGGTGCGGCGCTATGGTTGGCTGGGGTTGATGTTGCTGGTGGCGGTACCATTGCCTGGCACGGGCGTTTGGACCGGTTGCTTGGTTGCGACATTGTTGGCATTGCCATTTTGGCCGTCTTTGGCTGCGATTACATTAGGCGAGATCATTGCGGGTATTTTAGTCAGTTTGGTTGCCAGTAGCGTGCTTGCCTTAAGTAGTTTGCGTTACGGTGAATATGTTATTATTGCTATCCTGGTGGTGTTATTCTTTTTCTGGCTCTTCCGGGGGCGGCACAGAAAATAGAAGTTTTTTCATGCATATTTTGTGGTGGGAATTGCAGCGGCTACCATATTTGGTGGCTGCTTTTTTATGGCCTGTGAACAGCACTTTTGCAGAAAAAATCATAAAAAATCTTAAAGTGAAAAAAGGAAATGGAGGCCCAATCAAGAAATAAAATAGTCAAGTGGAGTAAAATGGAGGTAAATAGAAGTAGGATGTTGATCGGCAGTGTTACGCACTCCATCGACTCGAAGGGTCGCTATATTGTACCGTCCCGCTACCGCGCAGATCTGGGTGAGAAATTTATCGTCACCGAGGGAGTGAGCGGCTGTCTGTTTATTTTCACCTTAGAGCAGTGGGAAGTGGTGGCCAGTGCCTTGGCCGCTTTGCCGGCGGACGATGAAGCGACGCTTTGCTTCAAACGAGATTTTTTCTCCACTGCATATGACTTAGAGATCGATAAGCAGTTCCGTATTGTCCTGCCTCCTATTCTACGCGAATATGCCGGTCTGGAAAAGGATATCATCACCGTCGGCATGGGGACGCGGCTCGAGATATGGGATAAGCAGGCGTGGGAAGACTATCGGCAGCAGACACAGGTGCCGGCGGAGAAAAAGCGCGCTGTACTGGCGGGTATGGTGTTATGACAGAGAGCTTTCATCATGTTCCGGTATTGACGCGGCAGGTGCTTACCGTGCTGCAGCCACATACGGGCGGCATCTACGTTGATGGGACATTGGGCGGTGCCGGACATGCTGCTTTGCTTTTGGCGGCGAGCGCGCCGGATGGTTTTCTGTTTGGAATTGACCGTGACCAGGAGGCGCTTGCCGCGGCAGAGGCGCATTTGCAGCCTTTTGCCGGTCGCTTTTGCTTGGTGCATGGCAATTACGCGAACATGGCAGCGTTGGCAGCGGCAGCCGGGATTACTGCTGCAGATGGGATTTTGTTGGATATCGGTGTTTCCAGTCACCAGCTGGATGAAGCAGGACGTGGATTTTCCTATCAGCAGGATGCGCCGCTTGATATGCGGATGGATCAAAGTGGTGGGGAAAGTGCGGCGGAGCTGATCAATTCGCGCAGCCAGGAAGAACTGACGCAAATTCTTTATACCTATGGTGAAGAAAGATGGGCAGCGCGCATTGCCGCTTTTATTGTAGAGGCGCGGCAGCAGCGGCCAATCGTAACGACCGGCCAGCTGGTGGATATTATCAGACGCGCGATACCACGCGCCGCGCGCGAAGCGGATCAGCACCCGGCAAAGCGTACTTTTCAGGCAATCCGTATCGCGGTAAACGGCGAACTGGAAGCATTGCAGCAGGGGTTGGATGCAGCGGTAGAATTGTTGGCGCCAGGTGGTGTTCTGGCGGTGATCACGTTTCATTCCCTGGAAGACCGGATGGTGAAGGAGCGCTTTCGTTATCATGCTGCAGGATGTATTTGTCCGCCGCATCAACCGGTTTGCACTTGCGGTCATCAGGCTTTGGTCAAGCTGATCAATCGAAAACCATTGACTGCTGATGCAGAGGAGCTTGCAGAGAATCCACGCAGCCGGTCGGCAAGATTGCGTGCGGTTGTCCGGCTGGCCCCTGGTGCAGGAAAGACACGTTAAAGAGTTCTATGAGCAGGAGGATGAGCATAAAATGGCGATGACGGAGAGAGCGTTCGTCCACGAAGAAGCGCAGTCATATGAGCTGCGTAAGCTGCGGGTGTTGGATGGTACAGCGGCGCGCGCCCGTGCGGACGCGCGGCGCAGCGATGCGGTAAAGCTGGCGCTGACGGTGGCAGCCGTGCTCGTTTATCTGCTTAGTTTAACGTTCGCCGAGGCAAAGATTACCACAGCTGGCGGCGAGATCAATGCATTAAAAGAGCAGATTGCAGAAACTCAGAATCAGACGGCGATTGCAGATTTGACGATTGGGGAAAAAGCTTCGCTGGCGCGGATTGAGACATATGCCAAGGAAAATCTGGGCATGGTCTATCCCGGCGTGAACGATTTCTATTTTCTGGATGAAGGCAGCTCATTGGTGTTGGCAGGCGCCGGAGAGGAGAGTTTGCCGGAAGAAGCTGCGCCGGAAGAAGAGGAGAATGTATTCTGGCAGGCGCTGGGCGAATCGTTCCGCAATTTCTTTGGCAATACGGCGCTCGCAGCGGATTGATCTAGGGGCGGCGGCCCCGGAAAGGCGGATCAACATATATGGCGGCACCCAAGATTAACATGCGGCGTAAAATGGCGGTCATCCTCGCGTTGATCCTGCTGTTTTTCGCCGCTATTGTGGTTAAGTTGTTCATTTTGCAATTCATTCAGGGCAATACCCTGCAACAGCGGGCAGAAGAAACGCGCACGCGCCAGCAGACGGTTTCTGCAGCACGCGGCACGATTTATGATGTCAATGGGAACAAGCTGGCAATCAGCATTACGGCAGATTCGATTGCAGCGCGTCCTGCTGTGGTGAAAGAGGCGGAAAAGGAGAACAATCAGCCTGCATCTGAAACTGCTCGTGTACTTGCAGAACTGCTCGGCGGGGACGAGGTGGATATTTACGAGAAGATCACTTCGGATAGCAGTTTTGTCTGGATCGAGCGTAAAGTGGATTTTGAAGTGGCGGAGATGATTCAGTTTGAGAATCTGCCTGGCATTACGGTGGTAGAAGAAACGCAGCGTTTTTATCCGCGCACGACCCTGGCTGCGCATGTGCTGGGGTTCGCCGGCGTAGATAATCAGGGGTTGGAAGGCGTTGAATTATCCCTGGAAAACTGGCTGCAGGGTACGGATGGCAGCATCGTTGGCAAATACGATGGCGAGGAGCGTCCGCTGCCGCAGGAGGAAGAGACCTATATTCCGCCGGAAGACGGAAATAATGTTTACCTGACGATCGATGAAAACATCCAGTATTTCTGTGAACGCGAGCTGCTGGCCCTGATGGAAAGTGAAACGCCACCCAAGCAGGCGGGCATCATCATCATGCGGCCGGATACATGCGAGATCCTGGCTATGGCCTGTACGGATCCTTTTGATCCAAATGATTACCAGGCTTATGATTCTTCCACCTGGCGTAATTTCTTGGTCAGCGATGCCTATGAGCCTGGTTCTACGTTTAAAATCATTACCGCCGCTGTTGCCCTGGAAGAGGGGACGATCGATGAAAGCAGCACCTTTTATGACCCTGGCTACATTTCGGTGGCAGATGCGCAGATTCATTGCTGGGCTTCGGTAGCGCATGGTTCTCAGACTCTGGCTGAGGCGGTAGGCAACTCCTGCAATCCGGCTTTTGTCGCGATTGAACAGAGCATTGAAGCAAAGGAAAGCGGACTCTTTTATAAATATATCGAAGCGTTTGGATTTGGCCAGACAACCGGAATCGCATTGAATGGCGAAGCGACAGGCCTGTTGCAGAGCGAATCGGCGCGCGGACCTGTAGAAATGGCAACGACTGCTATCGGGCAGGGGATTTCTGTGACGCCATTGCAGATGATCACTGCTGCCTGCGCAGTAGCGAACGGCGGTTATCTGATGCAGCCGCAGATTGTTTCCAAAGTAATGGATAGCGAAGATCAGACGGTAATCTATGAGCAGGAGCCGGTGGTCGTACGGCAGGTGATCAGCGAAGACACGGCTGCCCGTCTGCGCGCTTTGCTGGTCAATGTGGTGACAGACGGCGGCGGCGCAAACGCGGCAATCGAGGGCTATACCATCGGCGGCAAAACCGGTACGGCGCAAAAGCCGGAAGCAGGCGGCTATGCAGATGGCAAATATGTTGCATCGTTTATTGGCATGGTCCCCATTGAGGACCCGGAACTGGTTTGCCTGGTTGTGGTGGATGAGCCGAGCGGCGTATATTATGGTTCCCAGGTCGCGGCGCCGGTATTTAAGGCCGTTGTATCCGATACGCTGCGTTATCTCGGCATTGCGCCCAGTGCAGACGCGGATGATGGCATTGAAGCGGATGATACGGAAAGTATCCAGGTGCAGGTGCCGAATGTGGTCAATCTGGATCTGGAAAGCGCTGTTGCCATGCTGGAATCGGTTGGACTGGAAGTATCTCTGGAGGGGGATGGCCAGCTGGTTACCTCGCAGGTGCCATCCAGCCTGACCTTTGTGGAAAGCGGCAGCACGGTACAGCTCTATACCGGCGGAGTTACCACGAACGATGCGGGGATTACTTATGTTACCGTACCGCGTCTGACCGGAAAACGGTTTGCAGAAGCAGCAAATCTGCTTTCTGCGATGGGACTTTCGATGTCTCCGCAGGGTAGTGGGATCGCCTATTCGCAGTCGCCGGCGGCAGGCTCTGTTGTTGAGTCCGGCGCGATCATCACTGTACAGTTCCAGGAAGAGTCGCAGGTGATCCAGGGCGTGGACTGATCGCCACATGCCAACAGAAGGGGGAGATTGCGGATGCTGCTGAAAGATATCATCGCCGCGTTGCCGGGAGATATTGTTTTATCCGGCGATGCGGAAAGGGAAATTTTGGGCATTGCCTATGATTCCCGGCAGGTAAAGGAAGGGTATCTTTTTGTTGCCATTCCCGGTCTGCAGGTGGATGGGCATGACTTTATTCCGCAGGCAGTCGCAAATGGGGCCTGTGCAGTGATTGCAGAGCGCAGGCTGCCTTTGCCGGTACCGCTGATCGTTACGGCGGATAGTCGGCGGGCGCTGGCTTTTGCCGCCGCCGCGTGGTATGGTTATCCGGACCGGCAGCTGCGTCTGATCGGTGTGACCGGCACAAACGGCAAAACGACGACGACACATTTGATTAAATTTTTGCTGGAAAAGGCTGGACGGAAAAGCGGCGTGTTGGGTACAGTTGGGGCTATGGCAGGGGACAAGATGCTGCCGGAGCAGATCAGCGCGGGTACTACGCCGGAATCGTTGGAGCTTTTTGGTCTGCTTTCACAGATGGTGGAAGCAGGTTGCGGCTATGCGGTGATCGAAGCTTCTTCCCAAGCGCTTGCCATGCAGCGTGTCAGTGCCTGTAACTTTGCCGCAGGAGTATTTACCAATCTGACGCAGGATCATCTTGATTATCATGGCGACATGGTATCGTATTGCCAAAGTAAGGAAACCCTGTTTCGTATGCTTGCGCCAGAGCGGGACAACCGCTATGGCGTAATCAATTTGGACGACGCTTATGCCGAACGCTTTTGCCAGGCATGCCGTGCCCGGCAATGGAGTTATGGCATGCGCGAAGGGGCTGATCTGCAGCTGCTGCATTTGAATGCCACCATTAGCGGTATGCGCTTTTCCTTCAAGTTCCAGGACAAGGTCTATACGGCGCAGATCCCATTGATTGGCAAATTTAATGTTTATAATGCGCTGGCAGCAATTTGTGTGGCACTGGCTGAAGGGTTGGAAATATCGGATATTCTCAGCTGGTTGCCACAGGCGCCGCAGGTTGCCGGCAGGTTTGAACTGGTAGACGAAGGACAGGATTTTGCTGTCGTGGTGGATTATGCGCATACGCCGGATGGCCTGGAAAATGTGCTCCATGCTGCGAGAGCGCTCAAACCGCGCCGTGTAATTTGCGTATTTGGCTGTGGCGGGGACCGCGATAGTCGCAAGCGGCCTTTAATGGGGCGGATTGCCGGGCAGTATGCGGATGTGGCGGTTTTGACTTCAGATAATCCACGCAATGAAGATCCGCAAACAATTTTGGAAATGGTGGAGGAAGGCATACGCAGCGTGGGGAATAATTATCTGGTAGAGATTGACCGCGAGAAGGCGATCCGTTTGGCGATCGGCATGGCGAGCAGCGGCGATATTGTGCTGCTTGCCGGTAAGGGACATGAGGATTATCAGATTATCCGTGGCGTTAAACATCATTTTGATGACAGGGAGATTGCGCGCAACATATTGCGCGCTCGTTTGGGGAAAGAATAGAGCGAGAGGATCCGAAAATGATCGTGGATGCACAGGTGATATTACGCGTGCTTGTCTGGCTGGTTGCCGGCGCACTGTTGACCATATTGATCGGGCGTTTCATGTTGCCACTTTTGCGGCGTCTGCATGTGGGACAAACCATTCGTGCCGAGGGGCCGGAACGCCATCTATCTAAGGCCGGTACGCCGACCATGGGCGGGCTGATTTTTATCCTTGCCATGCTCATCCTCTTTTTCTGCCGCTTTAGCAATGAACCGCCGCGTTGGATATGGCTGTTTTCTTTTCTTGCCTTTGGTCTGATCGGCTTTTTGGATGACATGTATAAGGTGATCCTGCACCGCAATCTCGGCCTAACCGGTAAGCAAAAATTGCTCGGCCAGTTCCTAACCGTTGCTTTGCTGTTGGCGGGCAATGCGGTTCTGACGGAACGTGGTACGGCGATTTATCTGCCTTCCGCGCTGTTTGCCGGACAGCTGGAGCCATGGTTTGATCTTGGCTGGGGATACTATCCATTGGTTGCGATTTTTGTGGTTGGTATGGTCAATGCGGTAAATTTGACTGATGGTCTGGATGGCCTGGCTTCTGGTGTCAGTTTTCCGGTGATGGTAGGTTTTATGCTGTCGGCGCTGGTTTTGCGTGGTATGTTTGGCATCAGCGAAGACATCGCTTTACTGGCTGCGGCGATGGCTGGCTGCTGCCTGGGTTTTCTGTTTTATAATCATTACCCAGCGCGCGTTTTTATGGGCGATACCGGCTCCATGGCTTTGGGCGGGGCAGTGGTCGGCTTTATGCTGGTGATGCGGTTGGAACTGGGCTTGATCGGCTTTGGGCTCGTCTATTTGCTGGAGGCGCTTTCTGTGATGTTGCAGGTTGCCAGTTTTCAGCTTACTGGTAAACGAATTTTTCTGATGTCGCCGCTGCATCATCATTTTGAGTTGAAGGGCTGGCCAGAAACAAAGGTTACGGCAATGTTCGTACTGGCTTCTGCTGGTTTTGTTTTTGTGACGCTGATCGCCAGCGCGTTGCTTTAGTGTTGACCTGACTGAAGAGGATTCTGACGGAAAAGGAGGACAGCGAATGCAATTGCAGGGAAAAACGGTATTGGTCGTAGGCGCTGGCCGTAGCGGAATGGATGCGAGCCGCTTTTTGCTCGCGCATGGGGCAAAGGTGATCCTTTCGGATAGCAAACCGCGGGAAAAGCTAAGCCATGATCTGTGGCTGCTGGAGGATATGGGCGTAAAGCTGATGCTGGTCAACCAGCTGCCGGAACGCATCACTTGGGATCTTGTTATCGTCAGCCCGGGCGTGCCGCCAATGATCCCCCTGTTGACCATGAGCCGTGCGGCCGGCGTGGAAGTGATCGGCGAAATGGAGTTGGCCTATCGCTTTGCCAAAACACCGATTCTGGCGGTGACCGGCACGAACGGTAAAACGACGACCACCGCATTGCTGGGCTATATCCTGCAGCATGCCGGGCTTTCCGTGCTGGTTGGTGGCAATATTGGCACGCCGCTGGTCTCCAGCGTGGAGGAATACAACGGCGATTATATCGTGGCAGAGGTTTCCAGCTTTCAGCTGGAAAGCTGCAGCGAATTTAAGCCGCATGTTGGTGTGCACCTTAATTTGACGCCGGATCATCTTGACCGGCATGGTGATATGGCGACGTATGCCGCGGCTAAGGAAAAGCTGTTTGCCAGGATGGATGCGTCGGATTTTGCTATCCTTAATGACGACGATGCCGCGGTGAAAGCGATTGCCGGCAGATGCGCCGCCCAGCCTCGTTTTTTCAGCCTATTACAGCCGCTGGAAGATGGGATGTATTTCGACGGGCTGGAAATTTGCGTGATGTCGAAGGGAAAACAGGTGCATAGCTTCCCGAAAAGCAGCATATATATCAAAGGACGGCATAATATGCAAAATGCGATGGCAGCAGCGCTGGCTGCACAGAGCGTAGGCGTGCCGTATGCGTTGATTGGTGAGGCGTTGGCTGAATTCCCCGGGGTGGAGCATCGTCTGGAATTCGTCTGTGAACGCCGTGGTGTGACATATATCAACGATTCCAAAGGGACGAATCCCGCCAGCACCTATCAGGCTTTGTCTGCTTATGATGGACCGATCGTATTGATGCTGGGCGGATATAACAAAGGCAGCGATTTCTCACCGCTTTTTGGTTTGATCCAGGAAAAGGTGAAGCGTCTGATCATCTACGGGGAAAGTCTGCCGTTGATCAAGGCAGCGGCAGATGCTGCCGGATATCGGGATTATGAGATCGCGGATAATTTCCGGGATGCGGTAACACGGGCAGAGCTGGCGGCAGAAGCCGGAGATGTGGTGCTCTTTTCCCCTGCCTGTGCCAGTTGGGATGAGTTTGATAATTTTGAACAGCGCGGGCGTTTGTTCAAGGAATTGATTCGCGGTTAAACGCGATCGGGCAGGAGGGAAAGATGGCACAAGTAAGGAGGCGAAAGTCCAGTCCGGACTGGTGGTTGCTGTTGGCGGTACTGCTGCTGATCGCCATTGGCATCATCATGGTCTTTTCTTCCAGCCAGTATTTTGCGCAGTATGATCCTTATGACGACGCCTATTATTTTTTGAAAGCGCAGCTTTCCAATGCAGCGGTTGGGCTGGTGCTGATGGCGATTGCCTATAAAGTGAATGTTTATCTTTACCGCAAGTTAAGCTATACCGCTTATCTGGTTGAGTTGGCATTGCTGGTATTCCTGGCTGCTGCAATCAAGCTTGGTGCTGCGGAGGAGGCTGGTGGGGCATCGCGGTGGCTGGAGCTGTTCGGGATGAATTTCCAGCCTTCAGAGCTGGCGAAGATTGCGCTGCCTATGGCGCTGGCCAAATGGCTTTCCGGCCATCTGACGCTGGTCACGGATCTGAAACGCGGTTTTTTGCCCTGCATGGCCTTGATCGCGCTGACGGCTGTGCTCATCTATGCCCAGAACTCCCTTTCCGTTGCCTTTGTCGTTGCTGCAGCAAGTTGTGTGATGCTGTTTTGTGCAGGATGCCGCGTTTCGCATTTTGCCGTGTTGATCGGCATCGGTGCGGCTGGTGTCACCGGTGCGATTGCCTTGCAGCCCTGGCGTATGGAGCGGATTTTTGCATGGCTGGATCCTTGGGCATATGCGCAGGGAGACGGCTGGCAGACAACGCAGTCCCTGATGGCGATTGGTTCCGGTGGTTTGACTGGCGTTGGTTTGGGCAGCGGTGGCAGTAAATGGTATTATTTGCCGGAGCGGCACACGGATTTCATTTTTTCTGTGCTCTGCGAGGAGATGGGCTTTATCGGCGCTCTGTTTGTGTTGTTGCTGATCGTCTTTATCCTCTGGCGCGGAATCATGATTGCGGTAAAAGCCCCTAATACCTATACTTCGTTGCTGGCGATCGGTATGGTTAGCTCGCTCGGTATACAAAGCATGCTTAACTTGGGTGTTTGCACCGGGTTGCTGCCGGTGACTGGCGTTACCCTGCCTTTTGTCAGCTATGGTGGGACTTCGCTGGTTGTCAGTATGACGATGATCGGCATTCTGCTAAATATTTCCCGACATATCGATACATGAGTGATCTGCATCTGCAGCAACAGGGCCTGTTTCGGAGAAACAGGCCTTGAATATCTGGCGGTTTCATGTATAATAGTAGGGTATCTGTAAATTTCGCAGGAGGCTGGGCATGAAAGCAGTCGTATGCGGCGGAGGCACGGGCGGACATATCTATCCGGCGCTGGCGATCGCCGAAGCGCTGCGCCGTGATGGCGTGGAGATCCTTTATATGGGCGCGCAGGACTCCCTGGAGCAGAAGCTGGCTGCCAATGCCGGTTTTCCTTTTCAGGGAGTAGAGGCATGCGGTCTGCATCGCAAATCGCCACGCGTTATTCTGGAGCTGGCGCATAATTTTCGTGGTATGCGGCGGGCACAACGCATCCTCCGCGTCGAAAGGCCGGATCTGGTGATCGGAACCGGCGGTTTTGCGGAAGCGCCGGTGGTGAAAGCTGCGCAGGGGCTGCACCTGCCGACCCTATTGCATGAACAGAATGCCTTTCCCGGTCTGGCTAATCGCCGTCTGGCGCGACAGGCGCAGGCGGTATGCCTGACTTTTGCGGAGGCTGGCCAATACTTTCCGCATCCAGAGCGGCTGCATACGACAGGACTGCCAGTACGACCAGCTATCCTTAGCGCTAGCCGCGAGGACGCCTGGGCCTATTTCCAGATTCCCTCTTCTGAGCAGGGGCGGTTTACCTTGTTGATCACCGGCGGCTCGCAGGGGGCTGCGACATTGAACGAAGCCGCCTTGGCTGCCTGCCCGCGGCTATTGGCAGCAGGTGTTCGCGTCATTCTGATCTGCGGCGTACAGCATGCTTTTGCCGTACGGCAACGCCTGCCGCAGCATGAGAACCTGCTGTTGTTCCCTTATCTGGATGCGATGCAGCATGCGCTGGCACTGGCAGATCTTGCCGTTGCCCGTAGCGGCGCCTCTTTTTTAGCAGAGGCAGCCTGCATCGGTCTGCCAACCCTGCTCGTGCCGTATCCCTATGCGGCAAACGATCATCAGCGTTATAATGCGCAGGCCTTTGTTGCCCATGAAGCGGCGCTGATGATTGAAGACCAGGCGTTGGATGGCGCTTCGCTGGCGGATGCGGTTTTGAAATTGAAGGAAAATCCGCTGCGTTTAACACAGATGCGGCGTGCGGCCTTCTCGCTTGCGCATCGGGATGCAGCGCAAAAGATCGTACAGATCGCCTATGATCTGATTGCGCAGAGTGAAAAGCACGGCTGAACGCCGGCTGAGATCAAGGAGCAGAGAAATGGAAGAAAAGCTGCATTTTATTGGCATCGGCGGCATTGGGATGAGCGCAATCGCCAGGATCATGCTGGGACAGGGGTTTGTGATCAGCGGCTCAGATGTGGAGGAAGGACGCCTGACGCGTGAGCTGGCAGCTGCCGGCGCAAAGATCTGCTATGGGCATGATGCGGCCAATTTACCGGCAGATTGCCAGGCGGTCGTTTATTCATCTGCCGTAAAACCGGATAATGCTGAGATGCTGGAAGCTGCGCGGCGTGGGCTGCCTGTTTACCGGCGGGCAGAAATGCTGGCTTATCTGCTTTCGCAGAAGATCGGTATTGGCGTGGCTGGCGCGCACGGCAAAACGACGACTTCTGCGATGATCGCTACCATGCTGGAGGCGGCGGGGAAGGATCCGACGGTCATCATTGGCGGTATGTTGCCGTTGATCGGCGGCAATGCTAAAGCCGGCCGTGGTGATACGCTTGTGGCAGAGGCTGATGAAAGCGACGGTACTTTTCTCCTCTTGCGTCCGAAGATCGCAGTGGTGACGAATATCGAGGCAGACCATCTGGATCATTACCATGATCTGGCGCATATCGTGGCGGCCTTTGCGCAGTACCTGCGTCAGTTGCCGCCAGATGGGTTTGGCGTGATCAATTATGACTGTGCGACTGCTCGCGCATTGGCGCAGGAAACCCCGGGCCGTTTTATCTCCTATGCATTGGAAGAGGATGCCGATTATACGGTTAAAAATATCGTGCATCTGCCGCAGAATTATGGTGGTGGCGTGTTGGCAGATGTGTTTTATCATGGTCTGTTACTTGGGCGGCTGCAGTTGCAGGTTGGCGGTGTGCATAATATCAGCAATGCGCTGGCTGCGGTTGCGGTTGGCAGAGAGCTGGGGCTCAGCTTTGCGCAATGCGCTGCCGGCCTGGCGCGTTTTACTGGTACCGGTCGCCGTTTCGAGCTGCTTGGTCAGTTTGGCCGATTGCGCGTGATTGATGATTACGCGCATCATCCGACAGAGATTCGCGCAACGATTGCAGCTGCGCGCAGCCAGGGCGTGAAAAAACTGTTCGTCGTTTTTCAGCCGCACCGTTATAGTCGTACGCAGGCGATGTACCGCGATTTCGCCGCCAGCCTGATGGATGGCGATAAGGTGATGCTGCTCGAGCTTTATCCTGCGTTTGAAAAGCCGATTTTCGGCGTTTCCGCGCAACTTGTCGTGGATGCGATGCGGGAGATGGGGCACGGCAGCGTCAGCTATGCGCCGGATATTGACACTGCGCTGGGCATGTTGGTGCAGGAATTGACCGATGAGGATATGCTGTTGATTTTGGGCGCAGGCAATATCCGCCAGCTGGGCGAGCGCTATGTGGCAAAACGAAAGGAAGAACAGGTATGACTTGGATGAAGCAGGAGCTGGCAGCGGCGATTGCGCCGTTGTTACGCGTAGCGCCGCTGGTCGATGTAGCGATGTGCGACTATACGACCTGGCGGATCGGCGGTCCGGCAGATATCCTGGTACAGCCTTCGGATGAAGAGGAGCTCTCTGCGCTGCTTACCTTATTGGCAGAAAGGGATGTTCCCTGGCTGGTGATCGGGAACGGTTCGAATCTGCTTGTCGCGGATTCGGGCATACGCGGCGTTGTGATCCGCATGGCAGAACATTTCAGCAGCGCCGTCTGGCGTGGAGACGAGGTGGAGGCTTCTGCCGGCATGCTTTTGGCCGCGCTGGCGCTGGAAGCTGCAGAACGCGGGCTGGCTGGCTTGGAATTTGCCCGTGGCATTCCAGGCAGCGTTGGCGGCGGCATTCGGATGAATGCGGGTGCCTATGATGGCAGATTGGGCGATTTTGTGACTTTTGTTGCTGCGGTTGGGTTCGATGGACAGCCGATTCGTCTGGAACGCGAGCAGATTCATTTTGCTTATCGGGATAGCAGCCTGTTTGCACTGAAGGCGGTGATCACGCGCGTCGGGATGCGCTTGCAGCCTGGCGAGAGGGAGACGATTTTGGCGAAGATGAAGGAATATTCGCAGCGGCGCAGTTTGGCGCAGCCGTTGGAATTCCCTTCCTGCGGTTCTGTGTTCCGCAATCCGGATGGGGATCATGCCGGACATCTGATCGAGATGGCTGGTTTGCGTGGAACGCGTGTTGGTGGAGCAGAAGTTTCGCAGAAACATGGGAATTTTATTATCAACCGTGGCAATGCGACTGCGGCGGAGGTGCGGGAGCTGATCGAGCTGGTACAGGAACGTGTTTATGCTTATGCCGGTATTCGCCTGGTGCCGGAAGTCAAGTTTGTCGGCGATTTTGATTGAACTAGACAGAATGGATGATGGGAAACAACAAAGCCCGCGCAGTGCGCGGGCTTTGTTGTTGTCCGGGTGGATGATGGTTTGTTGTTTACTGGCAGACGGTCCGCCTCAACGGCAGCTTTCTGGCTGACGGATATCGGCAAGCAAAACTGTTGGGCGTAATTTGGCTTCAAAAAAGGCCAGGAAACAGGTTGCAGGATCGCCGGGCGCGACTGCGCGATCTTTTGCTGCAGCAGGAGAATCATCCGCTGTGGATACAGCATTGTTCTGCAAAGCCAGGACAGGCAGAAAGACAACTTGCTCCTGCCAGGTGAGCAGAAATGCATCGGTAGTTATGATCAGGCAATCGATCTCCGCATAGGGAATAACAGAGTCTGCCGCCAGCTGCATACCTTCGTCAGAAAAACAGACTTCAGCGGGTAATGCCTGCTGTTGATGCAAGAGCAGTTTTTGCGCAGATTGGGCAAAACGATGCTGCAGCGGCAATTTGCGGTTTTGCGTCCGCGATCGATACAGGGCGAGGCCACCGAAAACGACGCCTAGTATTCCGGCCAAGAGGGGCGTCATCAGCTCTTTTGGCGCAGTCAGCGCGGGGATGAGCAAAAAGAAGCCCAGCAGCAACAAAATCATGCCATAGATACGGTAGCGGCGGCGGCGCTGCAGCAGGACATCCGGCGGCATTTTCTGCTGCGCGGTGATGTAGTCATGCTTATGCCAGAGGCTGGGATACTTTTGCCGCGAGAGCAGCTCGGTACGCTTTTGTAAAGCCTGGCTAAGCTGTGGCAGCAGCGTTTTCTGGTCTAAAGTGTTGATCTGAAAAACATATTGCATTTTTCCCTCCTGTTGCAGGGATTCGCGGTGCATTTGCCGGTATGTTTTACGGCAGAGATAGGGAAACCGCCTGTCAGAATGGAACAGGCGGTTTTTTACGGTGCATCCCCGAGCCGGCGGCCGCTGTTTTGTAACCTGCTAGGTGCAGGTGGGTTTCCTCCCGCGTACGTTCGATGTCCACTGACCTTGCGAGGCTTACCGGCGGCACACGGAGTACAGAATCCCATATATAAGGTGTTGGGTCAAAACGCGCGAACCGCAATCAACATCGGGGACTGAATTTATTATATCACAGGTAGGCATAAATCACAATGGGGAGACAAGCCAAAATTTGCCTGATTTTTATGAAAGTAATTTTTACTTTGCCACAGTCTGCCAAGAGAGCGCAAATACCGTTGTTGTAGATATGCCGTCGGCTGCAGATGCAACAGCGGATAGTGCATACAATGGCTGACCAGCTTTGTCGTAAGCGATAATTGGGGCTGTGGCAGAGCCGTCAGGCACAAAGGCCTGTCGGCCAGCAACAAGCTGCCAGACCGGAGTGGGGCTACCGTCCTCCTGCACCGGCGGGGCATCCATGCGCAAGGTGCCGTCTGCCAATTGCCATTCAACATAAGCGACGGCAGGGTCAAGGCTTTGCCAGAAAAGCAGACTAAAACCTGTATCCATAGCCCCTTCTTCTCCGGCCGCTGTAGCGGACTGCCAGCCGATGGCCTGCATCATGCCGCTCGTATCCCATGTTCCGCCAACCTGTTGATCTGCATACCAGAGCGGAAAACGGTAATTTGCCGTGCAGAGCAGCAGCGAAGTGGTATCTGCATCGCCTGAGCTGAACAGGAACAACTGCTCCTCCTCCAGGGCAAAGCTAGCGAGCGGAGTGGCTTCTGTTGCCGTGCTCAGCGCGGTATGGATTGCTGCGCTAGCTGAAAAACGGCCATGACCGGTCACCATGCCCTGCAGCAACAGCACAAGCAGGACCGCGACAACCGGCAGTAGCAGTAGACTGCGGCTATGCGGTTGCTTCTGCTTTAGCGCATCCTCTGCCGATGCTTTTGTCTGCAATGGAATATCGCCGGACAGGAGTTCCTCTAGGGTAAGGGCATTTGGCATGGCTTCCACGGCTTGCTTATAATAGCGCGCGCATTCCCGGCAATAAGTCAGATGCGCGGCAACCGCGTTACGCGTTTCCGTATCGGCCTGTCGGCTAGCTACAGCAGGCATCTGGCTGCGGATCTGCATGCAATCATCCTGCATTTTTCTTCCTCCTCATTTCCGCGGATATGTTTTCCTGATTTTGCCTGGTTTATCAAGCTTTGTTCGTCGTCAGGCACAGATGAAAAACGGGACGGCCGTATGCCGTCCCGCTGGTTTACTGCTGCTCCTTCTTTTCCCGCTGTACTGGGCGGATATGCAGCTCCCGCAGCTGCTTGAGCGAAACGCTGCCCGGCGCCTGCGTCATCATATCGGTGGCGCTTTGCGTTTTGGGGAAGGCGATCACATCACGGATGCTTTCCTTATTGCTCATCAGCATTACCATACGGTCAAGACCAAAAGCCAGACCGCCATGCGGCGGCGTCCCGTATTCAAACGCATCGAGCAAATAACCGAATTTTTCGCGGCTTTCTTCTTCTGAAAGACCAAGCAGCTGGAAGATCTTTTCCTGCACATCACGCTGGTGGATACGGATGGAACCGCCGCCCAGCTCGCAGCCATTGAGGATGCAGTCGTAGGCTTTTGCACGAGCCTTGTCCGGCTGCTCCATCAGGATCGGCAGATCCTCATCCTTCACCATGGTGAAGGGGTGGTGCACCGCTTTCCAACGGTTTTCTTCGTTGTCAAATTCCATCATCGGGAAATCGGTCACCCAGAGGAAGCAAAGTTCGTTTTCGTCGATCAGCCCGAGCCGTTTTGCCACTTCACAGCGCAGATGCCCTAAGCTGTCTGCCGTGATCGCCGGGTCTGCCGCAACGAACATCAAAACGTCACCCGCTTCGGCGCCCATGCGGTTGCAGATCGCATCCAGCTGTTCCTGCGTGAAGAATTTGGCAATCGGCGATTTCAGCCCATCTTCTTCCACCATGATATAGGCCAGGCCGCGTGCGCCGTAAACAGCAACATAATCCTTCAGATCGTCCATTGTACGCCGCGAGAAGCGCGCGCCTTTGGCGTTAATACCGCAGACCCAACCACCTTTTTTGGCGACAGCGGCAAAGGTGGTGAACTCACTTTCCGCAGCGATATCGGCGATATCGATCAGTTCCATCCCAAAACGCAGATCCGGTTTATCGGAGCCGAACCGGCGCATAGCCTCTGCATAGGGCAGGACGGGGAAGGGAATGGGAATATCACGCCCCAGCGCCTGCTTGAATACGAATTGCAGCAGCCGCTCGCAGACTTCACGCACATCTTCTTCCCGGACAAAGCTCATCTCCATATCGAGCTGCGTAAATTCCGGCTGACGGTCGGCGCGCAGGTCCTCATCGCGGAAACAACGCGCAATCTGAAAATATTTATCCATGCCGGAGACCATTAGAATCTGTTTGAAGAGCTGAGGGCTTTGCGGCAAGGCATAGAATTCGCCCGGGTGTACGCGGGAAGGGACGAGATAATCACGCGCGCCTTCCGGTGAACTTTTGCACAGCATGGGCGTCTCAATTTCGTAGAAGCCTTCCCGGTCGAGGAATTGACGGATGGCAAAAGCGGTCTTATGGCGCAGGCGTAACGCATCCTGCATCACGGGTCGCCGCAAGTCAAGATAGCGGTAGCGCAGACGCAGCAGTTCATCGACATTAACGTCATCTTCGATATAAAAAGGAGGCGTCTTGGATTTGTTGAGGGTAATCATTTTGTGACAAAGCACTTCGATCTCGCCCGTTGCCAAATTGGGGTTAGCCGTATCTTCCGGCCGCGGCCGGACAAGACCGCGCACCTGGAGCACATATTCGCTGCGCGCAGCTTCAGCCTGGGCAAAAGTGTCCGCATCCAGCGTGGGGTCAAATACGACCTGAACCAGCCCTTCGCGGTCACGCAGATCGATAAAGATCAGGCCGCCATGGTCACGGCTGCGCTGCACCCAGCCGCAGAGTACGACTTCGCGTCCGGCATCCGCCAAACGCAGGCTGCCGCAATAGTCGGTTCGTTTCATCAGGGTTTCCGTCATGGCTGTTTTACTCCTTTACCGTTGTAAAAAATATTGCTTGATTTCCGCGAGAGGGATCGCTGCCTGCTCGCCGTTTTCCATATTTTTGACGGTGACGCTGTCAGCTTTGACTTCGTCTTCGCCAACGATTGCAGCATATGCCGCCCCCAGGCGGTTAGCAGCCTTCATCTGCGCCTTAAAGCCTTTTTCCCCATAGTCCAGCTCGCAGCTGACGCCTGCGCGGCGCAGCTGGTCTGCTACGCGAAAGGCGAGTGCGGCAGCATCGGCACCGCCAGCAACGACGAGGTAAACGTCAAGGTTTTGTTCCGTCTCGATATCATCGCCCTGGCTGGCCAGTGCAGAAAAGATGCGTTCGATACCGAGCGCGAAGCCCACGCCGGGGATATGCCCGCCGCCCAGTTCTTCAATCAGCCCGTCGTAGCGACCGCCGCCGCAGACTGCAGCCTGAGCGCCGATTTTCGCAACTTCGATCTCAAAAGCGGTTTTTGTATAATAATCCAGACCGCGCACCATGCGGGTATCGAGCGTATAAGGAATATCTGCCGCGGTAAGCAGCTGTTTTACCTGTGCAAAGTGGCTGCTGCAATCCTCACAAAGATAATCGATGATCGAGGGCGCATCCTTGCCGATCTCACGGCAGATCTCGCTTTTACAATCCAGAATACGCAGGGGATTTCTGAAAAAACGTTCGCGGCAGGAAGGGCAGAGCCTGTCCAGATAGGGGCGGAAATAGTCCTGCAATGCCTCGCGATATGCCGGGCGGCAGGCAGGGCAACCGACGCTGTTTAGCCGCAACCGCAGGTCGCGGATGCCCAGCCGGTGATAAAGATCCCAGGCAAAGGCAATGATCTCCGCATCTGCCGCTGCTGCTGCCGTACCGAAGATCTCCAGCCCAAACTGATGAAACTGCCGGAAACGTCCGGCCTGAGGTTTTTCGTAGCGGAACATCGGCCCAATATAAAACAGTTTAACCGGCTGCACCGCGCCATAAAGCTTGTTTTCCAGATAGGCGCGGCAAGCGGAAGCCGTGTTTTCCGGCCGCAACGTGATAGAACGACCGCCATGGTCATCAAAAGTATACATTTCTTTTTGCACGATATCGGTAGTATCTCCTACGCCGCGTGCAAAAAGCTCGGTCTCTTCAAAAATCGGCGTACGCAGTTCGCGGAAACCATATTCCGCTGCGATCGTACGCAGCAGCGCCTCTACGGCTTGCCACTTTTCGCTTTCGCCGGGCAGAATATCGTTCGTGCCCCGCGGTCTGTTGATCGACATAACAGCCCCTTGCTTTCCTGATAAGATCTGCCGGCAAAACGCCGGCCACCGTCTTTGCCCAGCTTGCTCCTGCACTGAACGCAAAGGATGGGCAAACGGCATTAACTAAAATATTATATACGCATGCCAGACGGTTTGTCAATCGCAGTATACCGGTCGGCTGCCGGAAATCAGATATTTCGCGATAAAAACAACTCGCATTCGCTTCTTATCTCTGCTATAATAAAAAAAGAAAGTTGCGTCCAGAGGACGGTATCCAGATTCATGGGGCAAAAAAACGATGCAAGTGAACCGGCAGAAAGAGATCACGGATATTCGGGAATACCGCGCCAGGCGTCGTCGCGCGGGCAGCACGCGTTGGATATTATTGCTGGTTTTGCTGGTGGCTTGTCTGTTTGCCGGGTATTTTTTCGCTCGTTCGGATTTTTTTGCCGTCGCCCATATCGAAGTCAGCGGCAATGATCACATCGCTTCTGAACGTCTGATCGAATTGTCTGGTTTTCAGATTGGCGGCAGCCTGTTTGCGGTCACCCCGCGCTATGCAGAAGAATGGTTGCGTGTGGAGCCGCGTGTAAAATCAGCTGAAGTCAGACGGGTTTGGCCAGATACGGTTTTGATCGAAGTAGAAGAACGCCAGCCGGTTGCTTTGCTCAATGCCGGTTTGGTGATGATTGAGATCGATGCGGAAGGGCGAATCCTTGCCCGCTATTATGTGATTAGCGAGATGGACCTGCCGTTGATTTCCGGTGTAGATCTTAGCGAGACGCCAACATCCGCTGGAAGCTGGATCGAAGGAGAAGGAATTGATGCTGCGCTGGAGATTCTGCGGTCACTCCCAGCTGATGCGGCGGATATTGGCGAGATTGACGTCACGAACACGCAGTATATCAAATTGTATACAATGAATGGAACGGAGATTCGCCTGGGCGACAGTACTGATTTTGCGGCAAAGTATCTTGCCTACAGTACGATTCTGGATGATGCGCAGCGCAATAGCGACCGCCTGATCCACTATATTGATGTCAGCATTTACACTAAACCCGTATTTTACTAAAGATTCTTTCTTTGATTCTTATTTCCTGAGCAGGGAAATGCAGTTTTACGCAGAAATATGATATGGAGAAATTCGCCTGCTATGTCCTTATTCCATGTGCAGGCGTAGCTAAGGAGGTTTTGGGATGCTGCTGTTTGAAGACAATTTAGCCAGCCAGTTCGCAAAAATTAAAGTTATCGGCATCGGCGGCGGCGGCAGCAATGCAGTAAATCGGATGATCAAGAATAATCTTACCGGCGTGGATTTTATCGCCGTCAATACAGATCTGCAAGCGCTGGGATATTCTGGTGCGGAGACCGTATTGCAGATCGGTCCGAAATTGACCAAGGGCCTGGGCGCAGGCGGAAATCCGGAAGTCGGCAAGAAAGCGGCGGAGGAAAGCCGCGGAGAAATAGAAGCGCTGTTGGATGGCGCAGATATGGTGTTCGTTACCGCAGGTATGGGCGGTGGCACCGGTACGGGGGCGGCTCCGGTCATCGCCGCCTTGGCCAAGGCACAGGGCGCATTGACGGTTGGTGTGGTGACAAAACCGTTCGGTTTCGAGGGGCGTCGTCGTGCGCAGCAGGCAGAGATGGGAATTAGTGAACTGAAGAACAGCGTGGATACGCTGATCACCATTCCCAATGATAAATTGTTGCAGATCGTGGATAAAAAGACGACAATGCAGGATGCCTTCATGATGGCGGATGACGTGCTGCGCCAGGGCGTACAGGGTATCTCCGATTTGATCAGCAAGCCGGCTTTGATCAACCTGGACTTTGCGGATGTGAAGTCGATCATGAGCGATGCTGGTTCCGCCTGGATGGGGATTGGTATGGCGCGTGGCGATACGAAGGCAGTGGATGCTGCGGCAGACGCTATTTCCAGTTCGATGCTGGAAACGAGTATCAAAGGCGCAAAAGGCATTCTGCTTTCGATCACCGGTTCACCGAATATGAGCATGCTGGAAGCAAATGATGCTGCGAAGTACATCTATGAAGTGGCTGATCCGGATGCGCAGATCATCTTTGGTGCTGGCGTGGATGAGGAATTGGAAGATGCGATCAAGGTAACGGTGATCGCAACCGGCTTTGACAATCGTAATCCGGTGACGGTCAATCCGGCGAAGAGCAAGAGCAAGTTTTCCGGCGACGTTGGTGAAGCGGTGCTGAAACCGCTTGCTTTGGAGGATTTGGACTTGCCCACCTTTTTAAGGCGCGAAAAATAATTGAATATCTTTTGGCCAGTGAATAAACAACAGGAGTGGAAATAAGATGAAGAGCTTACTCGATAAGACTAGAGAAATCAACAAGATAATCCAGAAGGCAGCGGGACATCCGATCAGTTTCGCGGAAATGGCGGAAACGATGTGCCGGAATATCAATGCAAATGTCTATATTATCGGTCGTAAAGGCAAGGTTTTGGGCTATGCGTTTATGGATAATTTTTACTGCCCGACGATGGAAGATATTGTGAAACTGGATGCGCATTATCCGGATCAATACAATGATGAATTGCTGCGTACAACAGAAACGCAGGTCAATATCGACCGCGAGGGCAGTTGTGTTTTCGGCGTGCATAATTCCTGCTTTTTGAAAAACAAATATACGACTGTGGTTCCAATTACCGGCGGCGGACAGCGTGTCGGTACGTTGATGCTCTCTAAATCTGGTGAATTTGACAGCGATGATTTGGTTCTGGCCGAATTGGGCGCAACGGTCATTGGTTCTGAAATTCTGCGGGCTCGTGTGGAAAAAATCGAGGAGACCGCACGGCAGAAAGCGGTTGTCTCGATCGCCTTTGATACGCTTTCCTATTCTGAGCTGGAAGCGGTCGAGCATATCTTTAATGAATTGGGCGGTAGCAATGGCCTGCTCGTGGCCTCAAAAATTGCGGATAAGGTGGGCATCACCCGTTCGGTGATCGTCAATGCCCTGCGTAAGTTGGAATCTGCCGGCGTGGTGGAAGTCCGTTCTTTGGGGATGAAAGGCACCTATATCCGTGTTCTTAACGATTATCTGCTGGAAGAGCTGGAACATGTACAGGCAACACATCGCCGTTTTTGATTCGCATTGAACAGTCTCTATCTGAAATGGGGCGTAGCAATATGCCCTGTTTCTTTATTTCGGTATCTGCGAACAGGATTTTGATATCCGCGAACAGGGCCGGGCTGCAATGCAGCCGGTGCGCAGGTGGGGATATGGCTGCAAATATCGACGATATCATCCAATCTGTACGGGCGTATAACCCGACTTCCAACAGCGAGCTGATCCGCGCCGCCTATGAGATGGCGCGGAAGGCGCATGGCGAACAGAAGCGCGACAGCGGCGAACCATATATTAACCATCCGTTGGCCGTGGCTGAGATCCTGGCTTCGATGCAGATCGATGATACTACGATCATCGCTGGTCTGCTGCATGATGTGGTGGAAGATACTTCGGTTAGCCGTGAGGAGATCGAAGAGAAGTTTGGGCATCAGACGCTGGTCTTGGTGGATGGCGTGACCAAGCTGAACAAGCTGGAGTTCCGTACCAGGCATGAGGCGCAGGCGGAAAACCTGCGCAAAATGTTTATGGCCATGTCCAGCGATATCCGCATTATTTTGATCAAGCTGGCTGATCGCCTGCATAATATGCGGACAATCAGCAGCCACCGTTCTCCGCTGCGGCAAAAGGAGATTGCGGAAGAGACGCTCTCCATCTATGCACCGCTTGCGCATCGTCTGGGTATCTTTAAGATCAAAAGCGAGCTGGAAGATCTTTCGATTCAGGTGCTGGAGCCGGAGCGCATCGCCGATATCAAGCTGAGCCTGGCTGCGGAAAAGGAAGAACGCGACAGCTTTATCAACGAGCAGATCGCCAGAATCCGCAGCGCGCTGGCTGAAGCTGGCGTGAAGGCAGAAGTGAATGGCCGCATCAAAAACTATTACAGTATTTTCAACAAAATGCGCCGCCAACAAAAAGAGTTGAGCGAGATCTTTGACCTTAATGCCATTCGGATCATCGTCAATACGGTGCGCGAGTGCTATGAATCGTTGGGCATTATCCATACGCTGTGGAAGCCGATTCCGGGGCGCTTCAAAGATTATATCGCCATGCCGAAGCAGAATATGTACCAATCGATCCATACTACCTTGATTGCGGACAACGGTATGCCGTTTGAAGTGCAGATCCGCACCTGGGACATGCATCGTATTGCAGAATATGGTATTGCGGCGCATTGGCGTTATAAGGAAGGCAAAAGCGCGGATGCGGATTTTGATAAAAAGGTAGAATGGCTGCGCCAGATGCTGGAATGGCAGCAGGAGGTCGGCGATTCCCGCGAATTCATGGAGACGGTCAAGCATGACCTCTTCAATGACTATATCTATGTTTTCAGCCCCAAAGGCGATGTCTATGAGCTGCCGTCCGGCTCGGTACCGCTGGATTTCGCTTATCGCGTACATACGCAGGTTGGGCATCAGACGGTTGGCGCAAAGGTCAATCATCGCCTGGTGCCGCTGGATACAGAACTGCAAAATGGCGATATCGTGGAGATTCTAACGGCAAAAGGACGCGGCCCCAGCCGCGACTGGTTGAATCTGTGCAAGACGCAGCAGGCGAAAAACCGGATACGCCAGTGGTTCCGTAAGGAAAAGCGGGACGAAAACATTGTGATCGGGCGTGAGATGTTCGACCGCGAATGCAAAAAGGTGGGATTAGACCCGGCGCAGATGTTGCGGGAGCCCCCGTTAATGGAGATTGCCAAACGGTTTACCTGCCTGACCCCAGAGGACTTGCTGGCGGCGATCGGCGAAGGAACGGTACGCGCAGATACGGTAGCGGCGAAACTGCGTGACGAATACAGAAAAGAAGAGCCGACCCAGGTAGAGGTTCGGCCGGGAAATAAACGAACGACTTCAGAGGGGATTGTGGTCGACGGTGTGGAAGATGCGATGGTGCGCCTTGCTGCCTGCTGCAAACCACTGCCCGGCGAACCGGTGATCGGTTATGTCACCCGCGGGCGCGGCATATCGGTTCATCGTCGCGACTGTCCGAACGCTTTGCGCTATCAGGAGACCGAGCCGGAACGGATGATCGGCGTTTCCTGGGGGGAGGTTCGCGAAGGCGTATTCCAGGTGGAGATGGAAGCGGTCTGCATGGATCGCGAACGGCTGCTGATGGATATTATGGCAGTTATGGCAGAGACAAAAACTCCGGTTAACGGCGTGCATGTTTCTGTTGACAAACGCACAAAAATTTCCACGGTTTATTTGAAACTGGAGGTAAAATCGCAAGATCAGCTTGACTATCTGATCCAGCGGGTATCCCGTGTACGCGATGTGCTGGAAGTGCGCCGTGTTGTTCATCGCCGGCGGGATAAAAAGGATAAAAAAGAGGGGAAATAGGAGAATCATCTATGCGCGTATTGCTGCAGCGGGTAAAAGCAGGTTCGGTTGAGACCGGCGGTCGAGAGGTAGGGCGTATCGGCTGTGGGTTGGTGGCACTGTTTGGCGCCGGCAAGGGGGATTGCGAAGAAGATGCGGCATATCTGGCGCGCAAAACAGCGGCGCTGCGCATTTTTACGGATGAAAACGGCAAGATGAACCGTTCGGTATTGGATGTGGGTGGCAGCGTACTGGTTGTTTCCCAGTTTACGCTGTATGCGGATACAAGGCGCGGCAACCGGCCTGGCTTTGATCAGGCGGCGGACGCGGAAACCGCAAACCGGCTCTATGAATATTATACCGCTTGTCTGCGGGAAGCTGGCGTACCGGTACAGACCGGGGTGTTTCAGGCGGAAATGTTGGTGTATATCGAAAACGACGGACCGGTGACCCTTTTGCTGGAATCGCCCATGCGCTGACATGAGATATGCGGGGATTTTGCCGGGAAGAACAGGAGAGAAAGGAACGACGATGGGAAAATACGGGCTGATTACCATGCAGCTGCCGCCGTTGGGTACGAATTGCTATTTGTTGATCGATACGGACAGCCATCAGGCAGCAGTGATCGATCCGGCTGGGGATGCCGGCCGCATCCTGCGTGAAGCGGAACAAGCAGGTGCAGAGATCTGCATGATCATTGATACGCATGGGCATTGGGATCATATTGGGGCAAATGCTGAATTGGCGGAAGTTACCGGCGCGCCGATCCTGATTCACGAGCTGGATGCGCCGATGCTGACAGATGCTTCACTTAGTCTGGCACGCAATTTTGGCGGCAATGGCGTGGGCGGCAAAGCCACGCGCCTACTCCATGACGGGGATCAGATTGCATTGGGTAAACTCTGCCTGCACGTGCTGCATACACCGGGGCATACGCCTGGCGGCATTTGTTTGCTTTGTGAAGATTTACTGTTTTGTGGGGATACGCTTTTCCGTCTTTCCTGCGGCCGTTGTGATTTACCCGGCGGCGACGAGGCGGCGATGAGAGCTTCCCTGGCTCACCTGGCGGCGCTGCCAGGCGATCGTCTGGCGTTACCCGGGCATGGGCCATCCACCAGATTGGATGATGAACGCAGGCAGAACCCATATATGCCGCGTGGCTGATCATGTCACGCTAGGGAAGGAGCTGTGCTGATGCATATTGATCATGATAAAATGAATTTCCTTTTCCTGCTGAAGCCTAAGCATGATGTGGCTTTTCTCTATGATTATAATACGTTGCGCCAGGGGATGGAAAAGATGCGGCGGCATGGCTATAGCGCGATTCCGGTCATCCGCGAGGATGGCACTTATGCCGGTACGGTGAGCGAAGGCGATTTCCTGTGGAAAGTGGTGGACGAGAATGCCTGTTCCCCTAAAGCGCAGGAAGATTATTTGGTTCGCGATATCCTGCGGCCTGACTGGTGCCATCCGGTACATATTACCGCCACTATGCATGAGTTGTTGCAGTTGGTGACAGAACAAAATTTTGTACCGGTGATCGATGATCGAGATGCTTTTGTTGGCATTGTGACGCGGAAAGACGTTATCCTTTACTTTTGTGAATCGGAATGACGGTTGTATTGATAACGAAAACAAAAGCAGGAGGCTGCGGCCTCCTGCTTTTTCTTCGCTGCCAGGGATATCCAAAGGTGAGTACTACGCTATTCTTCTTCATCAATAATTTCGCCAGCTTTTACGCGGGCAAAATAATTCTTTGTCAGCTTGAATGCGAGGGGAGAAAGCAATGCCAGACCGATCAGGTTAGGAATTGCCATCATGCCGTTCAGCGTCTCAGCAATATTCCAGGCCATGTCGAGCTCCATCGTGGCGCCAACGACAACCATAGCAACAAAGATGATTTGGTAGATGCGGATTGCCTTGACCCCAAACAGAAATTCAATGCAGCGTGTGCCGTAAAGGGACCAACCGAGCACAGTAGTAAAAGCAAAGCAGCCAAGCGCAATCGCCATGTAAAGAGAGGCTGCCTTTGCACCAAATACGGTGGCCAGACCAGCGGTGGTCAGTTCTGCACCAGCATTCATGCCCCATTCGATCGGCGTGCCGCTCATCAGCACGATCAGCGAGGTTAATGAGCAGATGACGATAGTATCAAGGAAAACTTCCAGAATACCATAAAGCCCCTGCTGAACCGGATCTTTTGTATGGGCCGCCGCATGGGCGATTGGCGCAGAACCAAGGCCTGCTTCATTGGAAAAGACGCCGCGCGAAATACCCCGTTTTATGGTTTCCGAAATGGCGAAGCCGGCCACGCCGCCGGCAATCGGCTGAAATCCGCCGAAAGCGCCGGTAAAGATATCGCGGAAAACAGGTCCGATGCTGCTGATATGTGTGATGATCACGGCCAGGCCGCCAACGATGTAGAGGATCGCCATGAAAGGAACGATTTTTTCTGCCGTTGCGCCGATTCGTTTGATGCCGCCGAAAAGGATCAGCGCCATGATGATGGCGACGACGATACCGACGATCAGATTGATGCGCCCGATGTTCAGCGCTTCCGGATTTGCGGAGAAACTAATGAAGACATTGGAAACCGTACCCGCGATGGAATTTAATTGGGTCAGGTTGCCGATACCAAAAGCAGTTAATGCGCCGATGATGGCAAAAAGTACGGCCAGCCATTTCCAACCGCGGCCAAGGCCCTTGCTGATGTAAAACATCGGGCCACCAATCCAGTCGCCTTTCGGATTGCGTTCGCGGAAATGGATGGCAAGCGCGACTTCAGAAAATTTTGTCGCCATGCCGAGCAGCGCGGAAATCCACATCCAAAAAACAGCACCCGGTCCACCGATCGCGATCGCACCAGCAACACCGGCAATATTGCCCGTACCAACGGTGGACGCCAATGCTGTAGAAACAGCCTGGAAAGGCGTCACCGCCCCTTTGTCGTCAACTTTTTTCTGTTTGAAGACCTTGCCCAGAGTGTTCTTCATTACGTAGCCAAAATGAATAAATTGAACGAATCCGTTGCCAACTGTCAGCCATAGCCCAACGCCAAGGAAGAGAATCATCATAGGCCAACCCCAGACAACACCGTTAACAGCACGTTCTGCTTGTGAGAATGATTCGACAAAGCTGCTCAATACCATCGACCTCCTTTATCCGTATTTTATCGCGATAAACCATAACCGGCCTCTGCAGGATCAGGCCGGTCAGGTGGTTGGTTAATTCTATCACATTTAATAGGTAATTGCAATAAAAAATTGGCAAATTTTGTATTTTGTTCTAACTGCCTACAAGGGAGTACGGGATGTGCAGCCTGCGCCGAGAAGCGTAAACGGATGGAATCAGTTTTCTGCCAGCGCGGCTTCGGTTGGCGGGGGGGCTGGCTTGGTATAGATGGTACGCTGGCCGGTATAGACAACAAAACCTGGTCTTGCCCCCTGAGGTTTTTTTAATTTACCGGCCGGCAAAATATCCACCGCCACCTGTCCGCTGTCACGCGCTTTGCTGAACCATGCTGCCCAGCTGGCAGCTTCCACAATGCTGCTTTCCGGCGCTTCACGTCCTTCCGTGACCAGGATGACGTGACTGCCTGGAATCTTCTGCGCGTGCAACCAAAGGTCATCCGGAGCGGCTTGCCGCAAGCTGAGCCGGTCGTTCTGGCGGTTGTTGCGGCCGATCAATACCGTCAGGCCGTCGCTTGTTCGATAGCAGCGCGGCGGAAGCGCGGTTGGCTTTGCTTCATTTTGCCTTTTCGTCTTATGCGCCGGCTGCAGCGGAGGAAGGTAACCGGCATGGATACATTCCCGTTCCAGCTCTGTCAGATCGCTCATCCTTTCGCTGTCTTGCAGCGCTTGTTCGATGCCCAGCGCATAGGCAAGCTCTTCTTGGTTTGCCTGCAGTTGCTGTTCGATCAGCCCATAACTGTGCTTTGCTTTCGCATAACGATGATAATAGCGTTGTACATTTTCCTGCGGAGAAAGCGCAGGTTCAAGCGGTATTGTGATCTGCTGTTCCGGCTGATAAAAGGAGGGCAGGGAAATGCTGTCCATCCCTTTGCGCAGGTGATAGAGGTTTGCCGCAAGCAGGTCGCCAAACGCTTTATACTCGTCGGCTGCTTCACATTGCGCAAGATCCGTTTCCTGCAGGCTGATCTTACGATTCAAACGGTTGATCTGACGACTGAGCTGTTTATTGATTTGCTTTTGCCGTGCCAGAAATTGTTGCTCTGCTTCGCGGGCGGCATAAAAAGCGTCTACTGCTTCGTTCATGGAAACCATGGACAGGGTCTCGTCACCACGCCAGGATAGGGGGCTGATGGCAGCGAAATCAGCTGGCTTTCCATGCTTCAGCAAGAGAGTTGGCTGATAGTTTGCGGTAGCAATACGTTGCCGCAGCTCCTGCAGACTTTTCATCAGATTATCGATATCCGCGGCGCCAAGTTGCTCCGCTGTCATATTCGGCTGCAGACCGGCCTGCAGGGAAATATGCTGCGCGAGCAGGGGGGAGATGCCGGCGATTCGCCTCTGCAGCGTTTCCGCAAGCGTGCACTCTTCCGCAGCTGCGTAAAGTACTGTGGCCAGCGTTTCTTCATCGGCAGGGGGGAGTGGTGTGCGCAGCTGTTTGGGGGGTTCACGGTATGTGCGGCCGGGCAGGACTTCACGGTATCGCGAGAGCGAGCTGCCATAGCGGCGGATACCGTCGATGATGACCCCTTTTTCGTCAACGAGTATGATGTTGCTGTGCTTGCCCATGATTTCAATAATCAGGCGCAGACGTACGCTATCCCCCAGTTCATTGCGCGATAAAAACCGCAGTTCTGCAACACGTTCGCAATCGGTAACTGCCAGATCGATAATGCGCGCGCCATCCAACCATTTGCGCAGTACCATGGCGAATAGCGGTGCTTTTTCCGGATTTTCCCGAGCGGCAGCAGTTTTATGCAGGCGGCCATTTTGCGGGTGGCTGGAAAGAAGCAAGCAGCCGCGTCCAGCCTGGCCGTGGTAGCGTAGCAGCAGGGTATGCTTGTCTGGCTGATGGATTTTTTGAATTCGCGCATCCGCCAGTTCGCTGCGCAGCTCTGCTGCGACGGCAGCGAGAGCCAAAGAATCAAAAGCCATGAGATCTTCCTCCTTTGCCAGTTTTGCCGGCTGCGGATTGCGGCGCGTGTTTCGCAATATCCGGAGTGGCTTGCAAAGCCGGCAATTGATATTACGATAGCTTTAAGCAGGAAAAAAGTCAAGAAAAATCATTGCAAAAGCAGGAATCCCCTGCCAGAGGTAGAAATATTATGCGCAGAAAATGCCGTTTGCGCAGGATGGACGAATATTTTATACCATAGTGGGGAGAAACTCTTGATCAGGAGTATGACCGGTTTTGGCCGTGCAATGGCACAAAGCGATGAATATCAGATTACGGTAGAGATGAAGGCAGTCAACCACCGTTTCCTGGAGACGTCGGTACGGATACCGCGCCAGCTCGCCAGCCAGGAGGATGCGCTGAAAAAACTGCTGCAAAAGTATTTTTCCCGCGGCAAGATCGATGTTTTTGTGACATTTGAGCAGGTCGGCGCGAAAAACGCTGTGATAAAGGTTGACAAGGAGCTGGCCATAGCGTATCATAAAGCATTGTCGGAGCTAGCAGAGTGCTGCGGGCTGCCCTGCGATATCAGTTTGACGCAGCTGGCTGCAGCAAGTGGCGCTTTGCGCGTCGAGAGTGCGGCAGATGATGAAGAAAGTTTGACTTGCCTGCTGCTGCAGGCAGCGGCAGAAGCGGCTGCTGCTTTATCCCGGATGCGGGAGCAGGAGGGGGCGGCGTTAGGCAGCGATCTGGAAGAGCGGCTGGGCACCCTTGAACGCTTGATTTCCGAGATCTCTGCGTTTGCGCCACATGTCGTGCGGGAACAGCAGCAGAAACTGCAGCAGCGGATCGCTGAATTGCTGGAAAATGTTGCTGTGGATGAAGCACGCTTGGCGAATGAGATTGCTTTCTTTGCGGACAAGGTAGATATCAGTGAAGAGCTGACCCGGTTTGGCAGCCACATCCAGCAGTTCCGTACATCCTTGACTTCCGCGGAGCCTGTCGGGAGAAAGCTGGAATTTATCCAGCAGGAGATGTTGCGGGAAGTGAATACTATTGGCTCTAAATCCAATGCTTTGGACATTAATAAACGGGTCATCGAAGCAAAGAGTGAATTGGAAAAGATAAGGGAGCAGATCCAGAATATTGAATAAATCATGGAGGTGTCGTTATGTCTATCCCAAAACTGACTGCTGAGCAAAGGAAAAATGCGCTGGAGAAAGCGCAGCAGATCCGTAGCCAGCGCATGGAGATCCGCAAACAGCTGAAAGCGGGCAAATTGTCCTTGGCTGATATCCTTAACGATGCGGAAAATGAGATCTATGCGAAAATGCGGGTAAAATATTTGCTGGAGAGTCTGCCGCAGATCGGCAAGATCACCGCTGCCAAGCTGATGGAAGAGATCGGCATTGACGAGGCGCGCCGTGTTCAGGGCCTGGGCAGCCGTCAGAAGGCGCAGTTGCTGGAGAAGCTTTCCTGATTTGCCTGGTCAAATGACAGATATGCCTGCTGTCCTGGTGAACATCGGTTATGGGAACAGTGTTTCCGCACGACGTGTCGTGGCTGTGGTGAATCCGGAATCTGCGCCAGTCAAACGCCTGATTGCAGATGCGCGTGACAATGGCCTTTTGCTGGATGCAACCTGCGGCAGAAGGACGCGCGCAGTGATTGTGATGGATAGCCGCCATCTCATCCTTTCTGCCATCCTGCCGGAAACGATCATTTCCCGGATGAACGAGTCGATTTAGCCGGGTTTGGTTTGGCGCTGTATCGGGAGGATCGACGATGAGCAAAAACGGAGAGGGCATCTTGATCGTGGTATCCGGCCCCAGCGGCGTAGGAAAAGGCAGCATTTGCCGGGCATTGCAGCAGCGGCATGCGGATGTTTGCTATGCAGTTTCCGCAACCACCCGCCAGCCGCGCCAGGGTGAACAGGATGGCGTGGCATACTATTTCATTTCGGAAGAAGAGTTCCTGCGCCGCCGCGCGGCTGGGGAATTCCTGGAGTGGGCGGAAAATTTCGGGCATTATTACGGCACTTTGCGTTCTGAAGTTGAGCGGCTGCAGCAGCAGGGAAAAAATGTAATATTGGAGATTGATACCCAAGGGGCAATGCAGATCAGGTCTGTTTGCCCCTCTGGGGTGTTTGTTTTTATCCTGCCGCCTTCGCTGGAAGAATTGCAGCGCCGTATCAGCGGCCGCGGTTCTGAACCGCCGGAGGTGCAGCAGGTTCGCCTGATGCATGCCCAGCAGGAGATCGAAATGGCGCCAATGTATGATTATCAGATCGTCAACGATGAGGTGGAGCGGGCGGCGGATCAGCTGATGGCGGTAATCCGTGCAGAACAACTGAAACGGAATATAAAAAAGGAGAAAGCAGATTGTTAAATAAACCTACCTTGAGCGAACTGATGCAGAATGTGGATTCCAAATATACGCTGGTGATTGTTGCTGCAAAGCGTGCACGGGCGATGATTGATAAGAATCCGGAATTAGCCTCAATGCCTGGCGTTAACCCGGTTTCGATCGCGCTGAATGAAGTGGCGGACGGAACGCTGCATTGGAGCAATGCGGCTCAACCAGCGCAGCCGGAAGAAACACAGCCAGAACAACAGCAGGATACGGTGATTTAAGCGCGGAGGGCTGGACATGCTGAAAGGCAGGAAGATTACCGTCGGCGTGACCGGCGGTATTGCTGCATATAAGGCTGCGGATATTGTCAGCTGGCTGAAGCAGCAGGGGGCTGTCGTACGGGTGGCGATGACAGAGGGTGCGACGCATTTTATCACGCCATTGGTGATGAAGACCCTTTCCGGCAATGCCGTGGGTTGTGACATCATGACCGAGGATGACGCCTTTCATGTGCCGCATATTGATCTTGCGGAATGCGAGCTGTTCCTGATTGTGCCGGCAACTGCGAATCTTTTGGCCAAAGCCGCACATGGATTGGCGGATGATTTGTTGAGCGCTGCGCTGTTGGCGACCAAAGCACCGGTGCTCTGCGCGCCGGCAATGCACAGTAATATGTATCAGCATCCGGCGACACAAGCGAACCTATCTCTTCTGCGCGATCGCGGCTGGCAGATGATCGAGCCGGGTTTTGGCCGTTTGGCCTGTGGCGCTGTTGGCCAGGGGAGACTGGCTGATGTGGAAACGATCAAAGAGGCAGTCTGCGCTTTTTTTGCACAGTCGCAGCTGCTGGCTGGAAAAAAGGTGCTCGTTACCGGCGGGCCAACCTATGAATATATCGATCCGGTACGGTTTATCGGCAATCGTTCCAGTGGCCGGATGGGCCTGGCTGTGGCAGAAGCTGCGCGTGATGCCGGTGCGGATGTCGTTTTTGTGCTTGGTCCTTCCGCTTTGCCGGATGCAGCTGGCATGCGTACGATACATGTGGTCTCAGCTGCTGAAATGTATGATGCCGTCTGGGCGGAATATACGGATGCGGATATCGTGGTCATGGCTGCGGCAGTAGCTGATTACCGGCCGGCTGAGCGCGCTGCGCAGAAGCAGAAAAAAGGCGGCGATGAAACGCTGCAGTTGGTGCGTACCGTGGATATTCTGCAGTCGTTGGGAGAGCATAAGGAAGGACGATTTTTGACCGGCGTTGCGGCGGAAACGGCAGATATCGCCACATATGCTGCAGATAAGCTGCGCCGGAAGAATTTAGATCTGATTATTGCCAACGATGTGGCGCAGCCTGGCGCTGGCTTTGATGTGGAAACGAATATCGTTACTGCGGTTTGGCCAGAGGCTGCGGCAGAAGGTGGCCTGGCGATGGAACAGTGGCCGTTGTTATCAAAACGGGAAGTGGCAGCACGCATCATCAGAATGATTGCAGAACGGATGAAAATGAATGACAAGAAATGAGTAATCTGTAAAGGGAGGTCGGAAATGACATATTTATTCACTTCTGAATCGGTTACCGAGGGGCATCCAGATAAGATTGCGGATCAGATTTCGGATGCGATCTTGGATGCGATGATCGCGCATGATCCAAACAGCCGCGTTGCCTGCGAAACATTTATCACGACGGGCGTGGTATTTGTGGCTGGTGAGATTACAACGGAATGCTATGTGGATATCCCGCATGTCGTGCGGGATACTGTGCGCGATATCGGCTATACGCGCGCTAAATTCGGCTTTGACTGCGACACCTGTGCGGTGATGACTGCCATTGATGAGCAATCCGGCGACATCGCAATGGGTGTGGACAGCGCGTTGGAGCGCAAGCAGGGGGATACGGATGCGTTTTCCCTAATCGGTGCCGGCGACCAGGGGATGATGTTTGGCTATGCCTGTGATGAGACGCCAGAATTGATGCCCCTGCCGATCCATCTTGCCCATCAGCTGACGCGCCGGCTGGCTGCCGTGCGCAAGGCAGATCTGCATTCGCCGCTGCTGCCGGATGGCAAGAGCCAGGTGACGGTGGAATATGCGGATGATGGTACGCCGCGCAGGATCGATACCGTAGTCATTTCCAGTCAGCACCGCGCAGATGTGGCGCTGGATGTGCTGCGCCCCTATATCATTCAGAATGTGATCCTGGCCACTTTACCCAAAGAGCTGGTTGATGCAGACACACGCTTCCTGATCAATCCAACCGGTCGCTTTGTAATCGGCGGGCCGCAGGGCGATACCGGCCTGACTGGCCGTAAGATCATCGTTGATACTTATGGCGGTGCAGCGCGGCATGGCGGCGGCTGCTTTTCCGGCAAGGATCCGACGAAAGTGGATCGCAGCGCGGCTTATATGGCGCGATATATGGCGAAGAATATCGTGGCTGCCGGTCTGGCGAGGCGCTGTGAGATTCAGCTGGCTTATGCGATCGGTGTTGCAGAACCGGTCAGCTTGCTGGTGGATACTTTTGGTACAGGCAAATACAGTGATTCTGTATTGGCAGAGGCGGTGCGCGTGGTGTTTGACGCACGTCCGGCGGCGATCATCGACCTGTTTGACCTCAGACGGCCGATTTACCGTAAGCTTGCCGCATATGGACATTTTGGCCGTACAGATCTGGATCTGCCGTGGGAAAAGACGGATCGCTGCGAGGCACTGCTTGCCGCGCTCGGGGAATAGTCGTGCAGCAGAGAGGCAGACTGCCTATACAATGAAGATAAGCCAAGAACGCCGCATGGTTTGCGGCGTTCTTTTTTCCGCCTGTATGCCTTGGCAATGTTTTGCCAATAATAGGCGGGGAGGGATGTTGATGCGGCGAAATGGAGTTTTTTACCTTTCGGTCGCTTTTCTTGCCGGTTTTGCCATTTTGGTGCTGCGACTGCTGCAATTGACCGTCGTCCAGGCAGATACGCTGCAGGAACAGGCAGAGGCGCAGCGGCTGCGTAGCTTTGATTATTATCAATATGCCCGGGGCGATATTCTGGATCGCTTTGGGCGAGAGCTGACCGGGGTGGAACAGGCATGCCTGGTCATTCTGCCCGCTATGGCGGGAGAAACGACGGAAGATACGGCCACGGCATTGGCCGGGATCCTGGATGCATCAGCTGCAGACCTGGCAGCGCGGCTGGCGGAAGGAAACGCTCGCTCGCTTGCGCCGTATATCCTGAAAACCGGCCTGCGTGCGGAACAGGCTGCTGCGATCCGGCAAGCACAGCTGCCCGGTGTGATGGCGATGAATTTGGCCGCGCGCTACGACGCTTCCCATTTGGCGTCGCATCTGCTTGGGTATGTGCAGCCGGTCGGTACAGACGGCACTTATCAGGGCGTGAGCGGACTGGAACAGCAATATGACCAGCTGCTGCGCGGGCGTGTTGACAGCCAGGTCGTGGCACAGGTCGATGCTGCGGGCATGCTCTCCGTCGATGCATTATATTTGACGGAAGCAGAGACAAAGGAGCGTCATGATCTGCATTTGACGATTGACCGCGATTATCAGCAGATCGCAGAGGATGCTTTCCGCGAGCTGGGTTATGCCGGCGCCTGCGCCATGATGAATCCGAATAACGGAGATATCCTGGCATTGGTCAGCGCGCCGGATTTTGATCCTTACGGCTGGCAGGAGCCTGCGGCGGATGATGTCTATCTCAATAAAGCGATTTTGCTTTATCCGCCGGCTTCCACCTTTAAGACCGTATTGGCGCTGGCTGCGCTGGATAGCGACTGCCCACTGCCAGATGCTCTGGATAGTGAGGCCAGCCAGGCACGTGAGCAGGCGTTGGCAGATGGAGTAGCGATTGATGAATTATCTGCAGCCGGTGAACAGGCTGACGGGGAAGCAATAACAGCGGATACAGAAGCAGAAGAGATAGAAGCAGAGGATGCGGAAACGACGGAACCATTTTTCTGCAGCGGCAGCTATACCCTGGAAAACGGGCATCATGTGACCTGCTCTGCCGCGCAGGGGCATGGCGAGGTGGATCTTTCGCTGGCGCTTGCGCTTTCCTGTAACTGCTATTTTGTCGCGCTGGGGCAGCGACTGGGTGGCGAGACGATCCGCAGTTATGCGGAGGATTTTGGTTTGACCGAACTTACGGTGTCCGGTTATGAGACGCCGGCTTATCAGGAAACCGATTTTCTTGATTTTTCCGCGGCGGTGCCGGGTGATGTTGCCAATGTCAGCCTGGGAGAATCCGGTGTGCAGTTGAGCGTGATCCAGGAAGCAGTATTGACCGCCTTGTGCGTTAACGGCGGCTTCCGCGTTACGCCGCGCTTGGTTACCCATGCGACGGATGAACGCGAGAATATTCTGTTTGAAATCGCCACAGAAGCGCCGCAACGCATGGTGGATACGGCGACAGCGGAAGCGTTGCGCCTGATGTTGGTGGGGACAGTAGAAGAGGGAACGGCCAATGGCGCGGCGGGCGGCTATCTCACTGCGGGCGGCAAAACAGGTAGCAGCGAGCAGGGCACCGTTTGGTTCAGCGGCTTTGCACCGGCAGAAACGCCGGAATGGGTGATCTCCGTCTGCGTACAGGACGGCAGCGCAGGCGGTGTGGAAGCAGTCGCGGTTTTTCGTTATATTCTTGATCATATTTCCCTGCTGGACGGTCGTATCTAGGTCGCAGCAGCCAGCAGATGGCAAGCGGATCGCATGACAACAGCCGCTGGCTTTGCTCAGGCAAATTTTCACTGATCCGCGAATATGAAACCGGCTGCCTGCTTGGAAACCGGGCGGGAATCCGGGCGAAGAACAATAACCGCACCCCATCTGCTCGCCTAGCGGCGAACAGTCGGGGTGCGGTTATTGTTCAGCAGGAAAGAAAATGCGCCAGCTTTAGCGCTTGTGGTTGGCCAAGGAAAAGAAATAAAGGGAGGCTGGGCCAACGGCTCTGAGAAAAAAGCGCTGCCGCTTGACAGGACGAGTACCATGCAATACAATATAGTTGGCTAGTATGTATTGCAATGTAGCGGGGTGAGACGGTGATTCCATCACAAATGTTGAAAGGGACGCTGGAAGGCTGTGTCTTGGCCGTGATCAGCAAAAAAGAAACTTACGGATATGAAATA
>CALXRV010000053.1 GCA_944390945.1 uncultured Clostridia bacterium | reverse complement strand
AGAATGACCACCGTTTTGTGCTCGCATAAATACTTAAAGGTAAGCGCACGCAGAACGGGGATAGATACCTTGCCCTGATATTTCTTATACGCCTCTGTTACCAACAGAGCGCGCTCGATGGAAAGCGTGGGCACGGTGGTAACACTTTCCTGGCGCAGTTTCTGGATACGTTCGTTCATGCCAAGAATCCTGGTGGTCTGCTCTGCCATTTGTATCATCCTCCTATGTGTACATTCAAGCCCTTGTGGGCAAGTATTTCCGCCTTTTCCTTTACCAGCTCATCAGATGGGTCTTCAAGATGGCTCAGCGTATACGGTAAATGTAGTCGATGATATTTGGACGCCGCCATCTTATGGTACGGCAGCAGGAATACTTCCTTTAACCCCAGCTGCAGCATCAGATCGCCAATGCGGCTGATATGTTCGTCGCTATCGTTGACCGTGGGGATCAGCGGGATGCGAATCCAGATATTTGCACCATGGCTAGATAACCAGCGCAGGTTCTCCAGAATCGGTGCATTTGGCGTCCGCATATACTGTTGATGCACCGCATCGTCAAGATGTTTGATGTCATAGAGAAACAGATCGGTATAAGGCAATACCTGCTCAAACACATTCTGTGGGACAAAGCCGCAGGTATCCACCGTAGTATGATAACCCTTTTCCTTGCAGGCACGCAACAGATCCAGCGCAGCTTCCGCCTGGCTCAGCGGCTCGCCGCCGGAAAGCGTCACCCCTCCGTGGCTCTGCTCATAAAAAGCAGCGTCCTTGCTGATTTCGGCCATCAGCTCTTCTGTTGACATTTCCTTGCCGATGCGTTCCATGGCCACGGTCGGGCAGGCATTGCTACAGCTGTGGCAATGGGTGCATTTCTCCCGGTCGATAACCATACCCTGTGGCGTGGCTGCTATCGCCTGTACCGGACAAGCGGCTACGCAGCTTCCGCAACCAATGCATTTGTCTTCATGCCAGACGATCTCCGGCGTGAATACCTGATCTTCCGGATTATGGCACCAGGCACAAAGCAGGGGACAACCTTTGAAAAAAACTGTGGTGCGAATCCCCGGGCCGTCGTGAATCGAATACTTCTGGATATTACCGATCAATGCCGTGCTCATGTTCAGCCTCCGTCATCAGTTGTAAAACCAGACCAAATACAAACTCCGTTCTTGTTTTTATTGTACATCGTGTTTCCGAAAAAATCAAGAGGGAAAATAACTTTTTTTATTAAAATTTCGCAAGCAAAAAGGGCAGCAGCACCAGCTCTGCCCCTATTCTTTACCTATCACCCCGAATGCTGTACAACAGCATCGGGATCGTACGAGCCGTGAATTCACCCAGATCATAATTCGCGTCAGAAATACAGTAATCGTAAATAATGGCACGTTCGCACATTGTATAATAACGCGCAATCTCGTACGCAGGCAAATCGCGCGTGATCTGCCCACGGCGCTGCCCTTCATCTACGATCTGCTGCACAATCCGATAATAATAGCGATTTTGGTTGAGCAAATGCTTATCGCCGCGTGTCACGACCTGTGAGGAATACATGGTTGCCAACAATTCCGGATCAATATTCGTCCCAATCATCTCATGCGTTTTGCAGCACAGCGTCACCAACTTGTCAAAGCTGTTCATCTCTGGATCCATCCGCTGTACCAAATCCTGGTAATGGTCGTCAAAAAAATCGGAAAGCGAGGAGAGCAGCTCATCCTTACCGGTAAAATAATGATAGAAAGAGCTCTTACTTGTGCCGGAAGCCGAGATGATGTCTTCTATCGTCGTATCATGGTATCCTTTTTCGTGAAACAGCCGCCAGGCAGCATCCACGATCTTGCGTTTCGTCACACCTCGTCCTGCCATAGCTCCTCCCTTTTTCTATCACTATTTCATTATTCGCGCAGGCCAAACTGAGCGCGGATCGTCTCTACAATCTCGTTCAGTGCCTTGGTCGGCGCAATTTCACCCGAAAGCACCTGTGCTTCAATGCTTTCGCGCGCAGCCGCGATCGCCGGGTTATTATACAACAGATTACGGAAATAGTCATCGGCCATTTCGCGCACCCAAGTCAGATTCTGCTGGCTGCGGCGCGCCTCCAGCTGTCCGCTCGCCCGCATCTGCCGGCAATAGTCCATCATCACATCCCAGATTTCCGGTACCCCTTCGCCGGTGAATGCAGAGCAGGTATACGCCTTGGTCGTCCAGCCTTCAGTCGCTGGCCGCAGATAATGCAGGATCTGTTCGTAATCTGCCCGCGTCAACAGCGCTTTCTGCTTGTTATCGCCATCCGCTTTGTTGACGAGAATAGCGTCTGCCAGCTCGATCACGCCTTTTTTTACGCCCTGCAGATCATCACCAGCGCCGGTCAGTACGACCACGAGGAAGAAATCGACCATCGAACGCACGGTCGTCTCGCTCTGTCCCACACCCACTGTTTCGACCAGGATCACATCATAGCCTGCCGCTTCTGCCAGCAGCAGGGTCTCGCGGCTTTTGCGCGTTACGCCGCCCAGCGTGCCGCCAGAGGGAGAAGGACGAATAAACGCATTCGGTTCGCGGGAAAGCTGCTCCATCCGCGTCTTGTCGCCCAGGATTGCACCACCAGTCACCGAAGAGCTGGGATCTACTGCCAGGACAGCCACCTTATGTCCCTGCCGGCACAGCATGGTACCCAACGCCTCGATCAGCGTAGATTTACCTGCGCCTGGCACGCCAGTAATACCGATCCGCACAGCCTTACCTGTATAAGGCAGGATGCGCTGGATAATCTCTTGTCCCAAGGCAAAATGCTTTGGCGCATTGCTTTCAATCACCGTAATCGCGCGTGAAAGTTTCATCCTGTCGCCAGCCAACACGCCGGCCACATAATCCTCCACGCCAAGCTTAGGTGGTTTGGCTACCACTGCTGCATCTTTGGCTACACGCAAAGTATCATTATCTTCCTGAATGCCGGTCATCACAAAACTGGCAAACCTTGCGTCCTGTTTCTTATCCTCATCGATCCATTCCGGTTTGTAGGTATCATAATCTGTCGGCATATCCGCACCTCATTTTCAGGCATGATGGGGAAAAAGCGGGACGGGCGTAATGCCCGCCCCGCGACAAAACGATGGAGAATTATTCCTCCGCATCCAGACGCTTGTTAAGGATCTCCAGCATTTCCTTAGCCGCAGCCGGGATCACCGTACCAGGACCGTAGATTGCCGCTGCGCCATGATCTTTCAGGTATTGATAATCCTGTGCCGGGATCACGCCGCCGACAATGACCATGATGTCGCCGCGACCACGCTTCTTCAGCTCTTCCACCAACTGCGGCAACAAAGTCTTATGACCGGCAGCCAGCGAGCTCATGCCCACGATATGGACATCGTTATCCACCGCATCCTGCGCCGTTTCTGCCGGCGTTTGGAACAACGGGCCGATATCCA
>CALXRV010000052.1 GCA_944390945.1 uncultured Clostridia bacterium | reverse complement strand
GGTCTATTTCGGGTAATAGATGCCGGCCGGCGCTTCGAAAGCCACGGCGCGCACGGGCGCGCCGTCTGCTGCTGCAAATTTCAGCGGCAGTACGGAAAGCAGGAACATCTCGCCGCAGATGGCGTCGAGATGGCAGAGGTTCTCCACGATCAGCTTTTCCGCCTGCAGCAGGCAGCGGTGTACGACTGCCGGCCGCGCGCCGACGGCATCGACGGAAAGCATATCCACGCCAATGCCCTGCAGCTGTGGCAGCGCTGCCAGATAAGCCGCCGCAGGGGCGGAAAGGCAGGGATAGCCGTGGAAATAGGCTGCTTCGCCCCAATGCTTTTCCCAGCCGCTGCGCAGCAGCACAAACTGAACCTGCTGCAGCTGGTCTTCTTTTTCCTGCAGCGCGGCCAGCGGGATTTCGCCGCCGGCCCAGGCGCTGACGTCCAGCATCGTGGCCAGGCCGAAAAAGCGTTCCAGCGGCAGCGCGTCGAGCGTTTTGCCTTCGGCCACCATATGCGCCGGCGCATCGATATGCGTGCCATGGTGCGACCACAGCCGCAGTTCGCTTTCCCGGCAGCCATGCTGTTGCAGCGTCTGCACGGGCTGCAGCACCGGCTGCGGCGCGCCGGGATAAACCGGCATCTCCGGCCGCAGCGTATGCGTCAGATCGATCATTTTCATCCTGATTCCCTCACTTTTGTTTCTGCCAGGCGCTGTGGCCTACATGTGTTCCGGCGCAGAAACGCCGAGCGCGTTAAGCGCGCTTTTGAAGGTGGCGGCGCAGGCCTGCACCAGGGAAAGGCGCGCCTGCATCAGCTCGTTCTGTTCCACGATGCAGTGGCACTGGCCGTAGAAATTATGGAACAGGCCGGCCAGGTCGAGCAGATAGGTGGCGATGCGGTGCGGCTCGCGCAGGCGGGCTGCGTCTGCGATCTCATCCGGATAATCGGCCAGGCGGCGGATCAGCTGCAGTTCGGCAGGCGCATTAAGCTGCGACATATCGGCGCCCGGCTGCGGATGCACGCCCTGTTCTGCCGCGCTGCGCAGGATGGAGCAGATGCGCGCATGCGCATACTGCACATAATAGACGGGGTTGTCGGCGCTCTGGCTGCGCGCCAGGTCCATATCGAAATCGATCAGGCTGTCCGCGCCGCGCATGACAAAGAAGAAGCGCGCGGCGTCGCGGCCCACCTCGTCCACCAGCTCGTCCAGGGTGACGAAGCGGCCGGTGCGCTTGCTCATGCGTACCAGTTCGCCGTTCTGGTAAAGGCGGACGAACTGCATCAGGATCACTTCCAGCTGCTCGCGGGAATAGCCGATCGCTTCCATTGCGCCCTTCATGCGCGCGACATGGCCGTGATGATCCGCACCCCAGATATCGATCACCGTAGCAAAGCCGCGCTGGAATTTGTTGCGGTGGTAGGCGATATCCGCTGCGAAATAGGTGGGCACGCCGTTGGCGCGCACGACCACTTCCGGCTTTTCTTCGCCAAAGCGCTCGCAATCCAGCCAGATGGCGCCGTCGCGTTCAAACAGCCAGCCGCGTTCATCCAGCTCCTGCAGCACGTCGCGGATCGAGCCGTCGTCATGCAGCGTGCGTTCCGAAAACCAGACGTCATACTTCACGCCGAAGCGCAGCAGGGAATCGCGGATGGCAGCCACCTTTTCCTTCAGCGCATAGTCGGCCAGATATTCCCGCCGCAGCGTCACGTCGAGCGCCTGATATTTATCGCCCTTTTCCGCGATCAGCTTGTCGATCAGCAGGGGCAGGTCTGCGCCGGGATAGCCGTCCTCTGGAAAGGGCACGTCTTCGCCCAGCTTTTGCAGATAAAGGGCATCCAGCGTGCGGCTGAATTTTTCGATCTGATTGCCCGCGTCGTTGATATAGAATTCGCGCTGCACGCAATAACCGGCCAGCTGCAGGATGGCAGCCAGGCTGTCGCCGATGGCAGCGCCGCGCGCATTGCCCATATGCAGGTCGCCGGTGGGGTTGGCAGAGACAAATTCCACCTGCACGCGGCGGCCCTGGCCGCTGTTGCTGCGGCCAAAATCCGCGCCTTCGGCAGCGATCTCCGCCATCACCGCAGGCAGCCAGTCCGGCTTCATGCGAAAATTAAGAAAGCCGGGGCCGGCGATCTCCATCCGCTCTACCGGCGTGCCGCTGAAATCGATGTGTTCGGCAATGATGCGCGCGATATCGCGCGGCGGCAGATGGCAGGGGCGGGCGAGCAGCATGGCGATGTTGACGGCAAAATCGCCGTGCGCTTCTTCCCGCGGCCGCTCGACAGCAAAATCCGGCAGCGAATCAAAAGCGATCTTGCCCGCGGCGCGGGCCTTCTCCAGCGCAGACAGCACGCAGGCGCGGATCGCCTGCCGCCGCCGGCCGAGAACCGTATCATATTCGTACATGAAAAATTCACGACCTCCGATGCTCTGTACTGACAATAGGAGATAACACCATGATCCCCCATTATTCTTTAAGTATAGCCTTTTGCCGCGCATTTGGCAAGGGGGCGAAAGTGGCAGGAGCAGGAAAAAACACGGAAAATAAAAATAGTTTGCATCAGGGCAGGGGTTATGCTATAATATAAATCAGAATATTCTTTCATTCTGAAAATAGCCGCCCCGGCGGTCAAATTCAAATAGAGGAGGCTACCCGATGAAAGAAATGGATAATGACGAACTGTTTACCTACATCGATCACACTTTGTTGAAAACAGGGATCGTCTGGAGCGAGGTGGAACAGGTGGGACATGAAGCCGCCATCTACCACGCCGCCTGCGTGGTCATCCCGCCCTGCTATGTCTCGCGCATGCACCAGATGTATCCCGGCGTGCCGGTGGCAACCGTGGTCGGCTTTCCGCTGGGCTGCTCCACCCCGGGCGCCAAAGTGTTCGAAGCGCAGCAGGCCGTGGAATCCGGCGCCAACGAGATCGAAATGGTGGTCAATAACAGCGATATCAAATCCGACCGCCTGCACCGCGTAATGGCAGAGATCACCGCGGTGAAAAACGTGATCGGCGACCACCTGCTGAAAGTGATCATCGAAACCTATTACCTGACCGATAAGGAAAAGGTGGAGGTGGCCAAGGTGGTGGAAGCTTCGGGCGCAGAATATATCAAGACCTGCTCCGGTTTTGCGCCGGGCGGCGTGACCGTGGCGGATGTCGAACTGTTGCGCAAAAGCGTGAGCGACCGCGTCAAGATCAAGGCCGCGGGCGGCATCAGCAGCAAACAGGAAATGCTCGACCTGCTCAATGCCGGCGCCAGCCGCCTGGGCAGCAGCAATGGCGTCAATATCCTTTTCCGCAATCAGCGGCCGCAGCCGATCACGCATCTCTAAACCGCAGCCCGCAAGCCTGCCTGAACAGGGCGGCAGCCCTGCCGCGGTTTGCGCGGCAGCCCTGCCGCAGAAGTTTGCCTTGTGGCATGCGCGCTGTTGCGGCAGGCGGAAGCGGCAGGTGCTGGCCGAAAGCGGCAGGCGCTGGTCGGGAATGACAGCCGGGAATGACAGCCGGGAAGCGCTGGCCGAAAGCGGCAGGTGCTGGCCGGGAATGACAGCCGGGAATGACAGCCGGGAATGACAGCCGGGAAGCGCTGGCCGGAAGCGGCAGGCGCTGGCCGGAAGGAAAGACAGATGTTTTGCGGATGACAGCAAAGGAGATGACAACAGGATGGCAAGCAAGGAAAGTCAGGCATTGCCCGCCGGCCTGCAGGCGGAAGAGATCCGCGCATTGATCGCCGCTGCGCTGGCTGCGCGGCAGGCCGCCTATGCGCCTTATTCCGGCATGGCGGTCGGCGCGGCGCTGCTGAGCGCCTCGGGTGCGGTCTATCGCGGCTGCAATATTGAAAACGCCGCGTTTTCCCCCACGTTGTGCGCAGAACGCACGGCGATGGCAAAAGCGGTCAGCGACAATGTGCGCGAATTCCGCGCGCTGGCGGTTGCGGGTGGGCCGGCAGCCTGCGGCCCGCCTTTGCCCACCTGGTTTTACCCCTGCGGCGTTTGCCGCCAGTGGCTGGCGGAATTTTGCAGCGCGGATTTTGTGGTGATCGTGGCGCTGAGCACAGAAGCGTATCAGGTCCTGCGCCTGGCAGACCTGCTGCCCTATGGTTTTTCGCGCGGCAGCATGGCGCGCTGAGCCAGCCTGATGCAGCAGCAAGGGCAGGCCGTTTTGGCCTGCCCTGCTTTTTTTGCCGTTTGGCGGGCCGTTTTTGGCCTGCCCTGCTTTTTTTGCTGTTTGGCGGGCCGTTTTGGCCTGCCCTTTTGCTTGTCGCTTGACGTGCCGTTTTGCCTGGCCGCTTAGCGCATGAAGATGGAATATGGCCGTTTGACGATGGTACCGTCCGCCTTCACCATCTCGCCGTTCGGCCCTTCAAAGATGCGGCCCCAGCCGGTGATCACCGAGGCGAGCAGCACCAGGAAGAGCAGGCCGGTATAGATCATGCCGCTGCTGACTTCAAAGGTGGTCAGCGGCTGCACGAAGTCATAGCCCTCGCTCAGCTGCGCGGTGAGGAAGACATAGCAGCTGAGGAAAGGCACGCTGACCGCCAGCGAATTGGAAAAGCCGTCCAGCAGATTGGCGCGGCGGTAAGGGTGAATGCCCTTTTCGCGATCGTATGTCTACTTTCATTCTGCCATATTTCGCGCCGCCTGTCAGGCGCCTGCCGGCAATGGGCAAAAAATAAGCGATATGCGCTGAACAGGATTCATCACGCGTTCAAAACATGTTCAAATAGTTTTCACAAGCGGCGGTTATGCTATGGTCATGACAAGAAAGAGCGGTCGGCAGAAAGCCGCTTCACATGAAAAAGAAAGGCAGGTCGTCATCATGTACGAAGAAAACGAGAAAGGCACGTATGCGGAAACAGATGTTACCGTAAGTGGCGGCGCAGCCGATAACGCTAGTCCTGCAGCGCAGGAAACAGGATACAATGCCGGTGCCGGCAATACGGAAGAAGCATGTCCTCCCAGGCAGGACAGCGCAACGCTGTCCACGACCACAGCTGCTGTTACCCCTGAACGCATCCTCCAAGCGGGAGACGCTCCCGCTGCGCCGTCCCCCGCGGCGCAGAAGAAAAAGCGGCACTGCGGCCGCAAGGTATTGCTGGCATTGGCTTGTATCGCCTGCGCGCTGCTCGGCGGTCTGGCCGGCGTATATCTGGCAGCGGATGGCCTGACGGAGCGGGTGACGGCAGAGGTGAACGAAAACCTCTCCCAGCTGATGGAAGAGGCGGGCGGAACCGTGCTTTACCGCAGCGTGGAAACCGCAGCCAGCGAAACGGGCAGCGGCGCGGATACGATGGTGGCCAATGTGGCGGAATTGGCGGCAGACAGCGTGGTCGAGATCGCGACCGAGATCGCAGTCAACAACAGCGACCCCTTCAGCTGGTTCTTTGGCAACAGCGGCCAGACCTTGCGGCAGGGCGCTGGTTCCGGCGTCATCCTCAGCGAAGACGGTTATATCCTCACCTGCTACCATGTGGTGGAGGATGCGACGAGTATTGCCGTGGCGCTGCGCAGCGGCGAAACGTATCAGGCGACGATGGTCGGCGGCGATGCGGAAAAAGACCTGGCTGTGATCAAGATCGAAGCGGAAAACCTGAAGCCGGCAGTGCTGGGCGACAGCGCTGAACTGGTCGTTGGTTCGCCGGTGGTGGCGATCGGCAATCCGCTCGGCCAGCTGGGCGGCACGGTGACTTCCGGCTATATCAGCGCGCTCAGCCGCGAGGTGACGATCGGCGAATACGGCTACAGCCTGCTGCAGACCGATGCGGCGATCAACGGCGGCAACAGCGGCGGCGGTCTGTTCAATGCCAATGGCGAGCTGATCGGCCTGGTCAATGCCAAAGCAGAGGATATCGGCGTTGAAGGTTTGGGCTTTGCCATCCCGATCGACGATATCAAGCAGGATATTGAGGATATCATCAATTATGGCGGCGTTGTGCGGGTGGAATTGGGCGTGACCCTGCTCAACGCGACCAGCGAACGCACGGCGCTCGCCTATGGCCTGGACGAACCGGGCGTATATATCGCAGCGGTGGAGCGCGATTCCAATGCTGACCGTGGCGGGCTGCAGGCCGGCGACCGCGTGCTGAGCGCGGATGGCGAGACGATCGAAGATGCAGAGCGCCTGATCGAGATCATCGGCAGCAAAGCGCCTGGCGATACGATCAGCATCGTGGTGATGCGTGACGGTACGGAACGGGCGGTGGATATCGTGCTCTACGCCAATGTGACGGAGAGCGGTACCGTGCAGCCGACGACGAACCGCTGATGCGTTCTGCGTGACAGAAGGCAAAGGATATGATATGCTTTTGCTAACCGGATAGCATTAACCGGATAGTGTGCGCTTGCGCAGGCTGCCGGCGCGGGCCGCCATGCCTGGCGGCCTGCAGCGGGTAGGCGCTACCCGCTGCAGCCGGCGGTAAAACCGCCGCCGCGCCGTCTGGCCTGCGCCTGCAGTGGCCGGGCGATGCGGCGGCAGAGGAAAAAAGAAACGGGGTGCATTGCGAATGAACGAATCCGCCAGAGGCAGACGCCTGCTGATTGTCGATGATGAAGAGAAGATCCGCGCCCTGATCCGCAAATATGCGGAATTCGAAGGTTATGAAACCGTAGAGGCGGCAGACGGTATGGAAGCGCTGGCGCGCGTGCGCGAGCAGGATTTTGACGCGGTGATCCTTGACGTGATGATGCCGGAACTCGACGGCTTTTCCGTCTGCCGGGAAATGCGTAAGATCCGCCAGATCCCTGTGCTGATGCTTTCGGCGCGCGGCGAGGAATACGACCGCATCCATGGCTTTGAACTGGGCATTGATGATTATGTCGTCAAACCTTTTTCGCCGCGCGAGCTGATGATGCGCATTAATGTGATCATCAACCGCCGCCAAAAGCCGGTCAGCGTGCAGCATGAGCAGGCGGAATTCGGCGGCCTGGTCGTGGATTTCGATGCGCATATCGTCTATGTGGACGGCGTGCGCGCCGAGATGTCGCCCAAGGTTTATGATCTGCTTTGCTATCTGGTGCGCAACAAGGGCATTGCCTTAACGCGCGAGCAGCTGATCTCCAATGTCTGGGGTTATGATTTCTATGGCGACGACCGCACGCTGGATACGCATATCAAGCTGCTGCGGCTGGCGCTTGGTCCCTACCGCGACCATGTGGTGACGATCCGCGGCGTGGGCTATCGTTTCGAGCCATAGCATGCGCTGCGCTGTGCGCAGCAGGCAGGGAGGCGGGTAAGATGGCAGAGCAGGAGCGTCCGGCCGCGGGCGCGGATATGCCGCAGGCAGCGGAGCCCGGCGGCGCATTGACCGCAGCGCCGCAGCCGGCGGAAAAGGCAGGAAAAACGGAAAAGCAGAACAAAAGCGCGGAGCGCAGGACGCGGCCCAGCCGGATCGGCCTGCGCGGCCGCATTTTTTCCTATCTGCTGCTGTTCAGTGTGGTGATGGTGCTGCTGCTGTGGCTGTTCCAGATCGTGCTGCTGGACCCCTTTTTTGAAAGCATCAAAACCGAGCAGATCAACGAATCGGGCGACGCGCTTACTTATGCGCTGCGCGAAGGGGATAGCGAGCTGTTGCAGGAGCTGGCAGAGGACGTCGCGCGCAACCGGCAGATCTGCATCAGCATCTACTATGTGCCGAACCCGGATATCCCCTCGCTTGGCTTTCGCGAGCTGATGCGGCTGGATATCCTGTCCGATTGCGTCATCCATATCATCCCGGAAAGCGAAGTGGTGCGGCTTTACCGCGAAGCCTCTGTAGCGGAAGGCCAAAGCTTCAGCGCGCGCTTTGAACGCACGGCCTTTTATGCCTCGCCGGTGCAGTCCAGCTGGTGGCAGCGCATTACCAACCCCAAACAGGGCGATATTCCGGACAGCCTGATCTATGCGCGCGTGGTGCCGCTGGAAGAGGACGGCGCGCTGTTTTTGCTGCTCAATTCGACCATCGCGCCGGTGGGGGCGACGATTCATGCGCTGCGGCTGCAGCTGATCCTGATCAGCATCATCCTGGTGCTGCTGGCGCTCGTGCTTTCCAATATCATCGCGCGCAGGCTCTCGCGGCCGATCGACAAGATCAACCGGGCTGCGCGGCGGCTGGCAAAGGGAGATTTCACCGGCGGCTTTGAAGGGAAGGGCTACCGCGAGATCGGCGAGCTGGCGCAGACCCTGAATTTTGCCGCAGCGGAGCTGGCGCGTACCGACCGCCTGCAGCAGGATATCATCGCCAATGTTTCGCATGACCTGCGCACGCCGCTGACCATGATCGGCGGTTATGCGGAATTCATGCGCGATTTTCCACAGGAAGACCACAGCGAAAGCATCCAGGTGATCATCGAAGAGACAGCGCGGCTGACCGCGCTGGTGCAGGATGTGCTGGATTCGTCGCGCCTCAGCTCCGGCGTGGAAGAGCTGCACTGCAGCCTTTTCCCCTTCAGCGAAGTCCTTGCCGAATTCATCAGCCGCTATAATGCGCTGATCGAAAAGGACGGCTATCATATCGAGCTGGAAGCCGCGGAGCAGGTGCAGCTATATGCGGATGAACAGCGTCTGATGCAGGCGGTGGGCAATCTGCTCAACAATGCGCTGACGCATTGCGGCAAGGATAAACGCATCCGCGTGCGGCAAAGCGTGCGGCGCGGCCGCCTGCGCGTGGAGATCTGCGATAACGGGCCAGGCATTGCCGCGCAGGATCTGCCCCATATCTGGCAGCGTTATTACCGCACGGATGCCCCGCAACGCAGCAGCAAAGGCAGCGGGTTGGGGCTTTCCATTGTCAAAGGCATTTTCGAACTGCATCATGCCGCATATGGCGTGGAAAGCGAGCTTGGCCGGGGCAGCATGTTCTGGTTTGAATTGCCCTTGCCGCGCGGCAAAGAGGATAAAGGGCAGAAGGAAGATAAGAAATAACCTGGCGCAAAATGCGCTGGCAGGCGCAGTAAGACCTGGCCGGGCACGGCAGCCGAACGCGTGCGCAAGGCTAACCCGTAGGATGCAGGGAGCAGCGCGCCGCTGGAACGGCGGCCCCGCCGCCCCGCCGCAGTAAGATCTGGCCGGGCACGGCAGCCGAACGCGTGCGCAAGGCGTAAGGTCAGCAACCAGCGCCAAGCGCGCCGTTGCCTCCCGCCGCTGGCGGGCGGCCCTAGATCAGAAGAGCACACGTCTGCGCTCCAGTCACAGGAGCCAATCGTATGGCGCCGCCAGCATGACCAA
>CALXRV010000051.1 GCA_944390945.1 uncultured Clostridia bacterium | reverse complement strand
CCCCTGCCTTTTCCTGCTCCGTGGCAGAGCTGAAGCCGGCGGGAAAGTTTGCCTGCGGCCCGCGGCCGGCATTGTGGCATGCCGCGGCAGCCGTGGTTGCGCTAGCCGCGAATATTTTTCAATGCGTCTGCGCAAATTTTAATAAATAAATTTAACATACGTCAATGAAAAACATTAGTATTATGCAAAGGCAGCAAGTGTTTGAACTGCGGAAATACAGACGACGCAAAGCGTTATTATTCTGACAATGTCATATAATGCCATTATAAAAGCTTTTTTTACAGAAAAAAACAAAAAATGCAAGAGGTATTTTTATTTCGGCAGAGAAAAGAATTACATGTCGTTTATCGGTTATCCATTTCTATTTTCATTAGTCACATGTTAAATGATATTTTGTTGTTTAATATCTGCACGATCTGCGGCATGTGCCTGGGAATGATTGCCGGTAAGACTACGGGCCAAGCCTGGCCCAGAAAAAAACGGGAGGAGAACAAGAATGAAAAAAGGACTGCTTTTGCTGCTGCTCTGCATCCTCAGCCTGGCCTTGTTGACCAGCTGTGGTGGCGACCCCTCTGCAGAAACGACTGATGATCCATCTGCGGAGCAGGGTGAAGCCCCGGAGGGAGATGGGGAAGAAAAGATCCTCACCATGTCGGAAAGTTCCGGCTCGCCCTCTGGTGTGTTCAACCCGCTGTTTATTTCCGACGAATATGACCGCGAAGTGTGCGAGATGATCTTCGAAGCACTGGTCGAAGTGGATTCCTACTTCAACGTCACCCCTTGCCTGGCGGAAAGCTGGGAGATCTCCGAAGATAACCGCACCGTCACCTTCCATCTGCGCCAGGATGTCACCTGGCAGGACGGCGAGCCCTTTACTGCGGACGACGTGGTCTTCACCTATGAATTGCTCTGCGCGCCGGATGTCAATACCTTCTATGGCTCCTATGCTTCCGTGCTGCAGGGCTATGAAGACCGCAAGAGCGGCGCCGCCGACCATTGCGAAGGCATCCAGAAGGTGGATGATTATACGGTTACGCTCACCACGACCGAACCCTACGGCCTGATGCTGACCGGTTTTGTCAACTATATCCGCATCATCCCCGAGCATATCTGGGGCGCGGTAGACCCTGCCACCATGACCGAACAGGCGGACCTGATGCGCAACCCGGTCGGCACCAACTGCTTCCAGCTGACCGAATTCCAGCCGGATGAATATTTGATCTTTGACCGCTATGATGATTATTGGGGCGGCGTTTCCGAGATCGACCGCATCATCATGCGCATCATGACCGCTGATGCCAGCCTGGCGGCTGCGCTCAACGGCGAGCTCGATTTCGGCCGCATCAGCTCGATGAACCCGGATGATATCGCCATGTATGAAGAAGCCGGCTTCACCGTGGAACAGATCTATTACAATTCCACGCAGATGATGACCGTCAACAATTCCAATCCGCTGCTCAGCGACAAGCGTGTGCGCCAGGCATTCGCCTATGCCATCGACCGCGCCGGCATCGTGGAGAACCTGGTCTATGGTTACGGCACCGTGGCCAACCAGCCTTATCGCGAAGGCCTTTACTGCCGTCCGGATGATGCGGATATGAACCTTTACGAATATAACAGTGCAGAAGCGCTGCGCATCCTGACCGAAGAGGTGGGCTGGGAATATCGCGACGGCGTGATGTATGCGGATGGTACGCCGGTAGAATTCACCCTGATCTATCCGGAAGGCAATGTGGCGCGCATGAATTCCGCGCCGGTAATCCAGGAACAGCTGGGTGAGATCGGCATTGGTATCGAGCTGGAGATCATGGAATTCGCCACCCTGAGCGACCGCTGCGCTGCCGGCGATTTCGATCTGGCACTGCAGGCGCAGGGCCCGAACGACCCGAACCTGCGCGCGTTCTACAATGACGGCATCTACAACTATGCGCAGTACTATAATCAGGAACTGGACGACCTCTTCGTCGAGGCGATGCGCCATGTCGACCAGGAAGAGCAGGCAACCTATTTCAAGCAGGCTGCGCTGATCCTGAACGAAGATATGCCGTCGATCTACCTCTACCACTGGTATGACGGCCGCTTTGTGGCCAATGACCTGGCGGGCGTGCAGTGCACGGCGCTCACCAATTTCTATCAGCTGATCAACTGGCATTTCGAATGATCTGACCATCGCCTGTTGTCCCAAGCGCTGCCGCAGGCAAAGAGCCTGCGGCAGCGCGGCAGCTGCCCATGATCCGCGGCGGCGGTCTTCCGCCGCGGGACGATCCAGCTGCGGCAGCAGCCTGACCGTAGCGAGGTGTGCAAAATGTTTCAGTATGTGGTAAAACGGCTTTTGATCCTGATCCCGGTCTTTTTTGGCATTACGATCATCATTTTTACGCTGATCCATATCATGCCGGGCGACCCCTATTCCACGATGATGGACCCTGGCCTGAGCGCTGCGGACAAAGAGCAGATGCTGGAGGCCATCGGCTATTATGATCCGCTGCCGGTGCAGTATGTACGCTGGCTGTCGCGCGCTTTTGCCGGCGATTTGGGCTATTCCACACATTATCTGCAGCCGGTGACCACGGTGATCGGGGAGAAGCTGGGGAATACACTGCTGCTCTCCGTTTCCGTCCTCATCCTGAGCGTATTGCTGGCTGTGCCGCTTGGCGTGATCTCTGCGGTACGGCAGTATTCAGCATTAGATTATTTTGCGACCATTCTTGCCTTCATCGGCATATCGATCCCGTCGTTTTTCCTCGCGCTGGGTGTGTTAAAGATATTTGCCTTTGATCTGGGCTGGTTCCCCATTTCCGGCCTGCGCACGATCGGTGCAAACTATACCGGTCTGCGCGCGCTGCTCGATCTGGCGCATCATGCGGTGCTGCCCATCCTGGTGCTCACCGTAATCCAGATGGCGTCGTTGATGCGCTATACGCGCTCTTCCATGCTGGAAGCCATCCAGATGGATTATACGCGCACCGCGCGCGCAAAGGGCTTGAGCGAGCATACGGTCATCTACAAGCACGCGCTGCGCAATTCGATGATCTCCGTCACCACCCTGATCACCATTTCCCTGGGCAATCTGTTGTCCGGCGCAGTGCTGACCGAAACCGTGTTCGGCTGGCCGGGAATGGGCACGCTGATGTATCAGGCGATCGGCAACCGGGACTATTCCCTGGTCACCGCCTGCGCCCTGCTGCTGACGGTGTTCATCCTGCTTTCGAATCTTCTGGCGGATATTCTTTACGCGGTGGTGGACCCGCGGATCCGCTACCAGTGATCCGGGTGATGAAGAAAGGACAGGTCTGATATGGCAGAAAAGAAGGCGTTGCACGAAAATTCCATGTGGAGGATCAGCCTGATCCGCCTGCGGCGGAACAAGCTGGCCATGTTTGGATTATTTTTCCTTTTGCTCCTGCTCGCCGCGGCGCTGTTCGGCCCGCTGTTCACCCCTTTTGAGCGGGATGCGACGAATATGTCGAATATCTATCAGCCGCCCTCTGCCGAACACTGGCTGGGCACGGACGAGGTGGGACGCGATGTGTTTACCCGCCTGCTCTATGGTGCGCGGGTCTCGCTGGCCGTCGGCTTCGTGGCGACGCTGTTTTCGCTGGTGATCGGCATGACATTGGGTTCGCTGGCTGGTTTTCTCGGCGGCGTGGTGGATGGCGTGGTGATGCGCATCGTGGATATCTTCATGTGTTTTCCCTATTTCGTCATCGCCATCGCCGCAGCGGCGGCCTTTGGGCCGAGCATGTTCAATGTCATGCTGATCACGGGTATCCTTACCTGGCCGCAGTTCGCACGCATCGTGCGCGGTGAGGTGATCACGCTGAAGCAGCGTGAATTCATCGAAGCTTCGCGTGCGACCGGCCTGGGTACGGCGTATACCATCTTCCGGCATATCATCCCCAATGTGTTTGGCGTGATCGCCGTCTATGCCACGCTGGGCATTGCCAACGGCATCCTTTCCGAAGCCGGGCTTAGCTATCTGGGCCTGGGCGTGAAAGCGCCCATGCCGAGCTGGGGCAATATGCTGGCGGCTGCGCAGAGTCTGCGTTCGCTGCGCATGCACTGGTGGCTGTGGATGCCGCCGGGCGCGCTGGTCTTTTTAACGATCCTTTCCATCAATTTCCTGGGCGACGGCCTGCGCGACGCGCTTGACCCCAAGCTGAAGAGGTGAACGTGATGCAGGAAAACAATATTTTGGAAGTTTCCGGCCTGACTACCGAATTCCATACGCTTTCCGGCACGGTGCGGGCGGTGAACAACGTCAGCTTTTCCCTGCGCAAAGGGGAAACGCTGGGTATTGTCGGCGAATCTGGCTGTGGCAAATCCGTCACCGCGCTTTCCATTATGCGGCTGCTCGACCGCCGCTTTGGCCATGCGTACGGCGAATATATCCGTTTTCAGGATCAGGACCTGCTCACGCTGAGCGATAAGCAGATCCAGAATGTGCGCGGCAATGAGATCGCCATGATCTTTCAGGAGCCGATGACTGCGCTCAACCCGGTGTTCAGCATCGGCAATCAGATCGGCGAGGCGCTGGAAAAGCATCTTGGCCTGCGGGGCAGGGAAAAGAAGCAGCGCTGTATCGAACTGCTGCGCTCCGTGAATATCCCGCGGCCGGAAAAGATCGTAACCGAGTACCCGCATCAGCTTTCCGGCGGTATGCGGCAGCGCGTAATGATTGCGATGGCGCTTTCCTGCCATCCCTGCCTGCTGATTGCCGACGAGCCGACGACCGCGCTGGATGTGACGATCCAGGCGCAGATTCTGGAGCTGCTGCAGCGCATCATCCGCGAACAGGCGATGTCGGTGATGTTCATTACCCATGACCTGGGCGTGATCGCCGAAATGGCGGACCGTGTGATCGTGATGTATGCCGGCCGCATCATGGAGGTGGTGCCGGTACGCGAGCTGTTCGCCGCGCCGGCGCATCCCTATACGATCGGCCTGCTGCATTCGCGGCCTTCGCTGGTGGCCAAGGGCCATAAGCTGACCTGCATTCCCGGCATGGTGCCCAGCCTGCTGGATATGCCGCCCGGCTGCCCCTTTGCCGACCGTTGCCCGCGCGCAGAGGCAGATTGCCGCAGCAGCCTGCCGGAGCTCAGGGAGATTGCACCCGGACATGCGGTGCGCTGCTTCCATGCCTGATCAAGCGAAAAGGGTGAAGATATGGACGATATCATTTTAGAGGTAAACGGATTATCGAAAAATTTCCCGATCCGCAAGGGCATCTTTTCCCGCACGGTCGGTTATGTACGCGCGGTGAGCGACGTCAGCTTTTCCATGCGCCGTGGCGAGATCTTCGGCCTGGTCGGTGAATCCGGCTGCGGCAAATCGACCACCGGGCGGACGATACTCAACCTGCTTACGCCCAGCGCCGGGTCGGTTGTATTCAATGGACACGAGCTGTTCAACGTAGAGAGAAAACGCAGGATCGACCCGACGGAAATGCGCGGGCTGCGCAAGGAGATGCAGATCATCTTCCAGGACCCCTATGCTTCGCTCGACCCGCGCATGAACGTGGGCGCGATCATTAGCGAAGGGATGGTCAAGCATGGCATGTACCGCCGTGCTGAGGCGCTGGAACGGGCAAAAGAGCTGCTGGAACTGTGCGAGATGCCGGCAGCCAGCATCCACAAATACCCGCATGAGTTTTCCGGCGGGCAGCGGCAGCGCATCGGCATTGCCCGCGCGCTGGCGCTTGAACCTTCGTTCATCGTCGGCGACGAGCCGATCGCCGCGCTCGATGTTTCCGTGCAGGCGCAGGTGTTGATGCTGCTGCAGGATCTGATCGCCAAGCTTTCGCTTACCACCCTCTTCATCTCGCATGATTTGGGCGTGGTGCGCTATTTCTGCGACCGCATCGGCGTGATGTACCTTGGCTCGTTTGTGGAGATGGCCGACAGCGAGGCGCTGTTCGCCCGGCCGGCGCATCCTTATACGCAGGCGCTGCTTTCTTCCATGCCGAAGAATACGCCGGATGAACAAAAGCAGAAGATCATCCTCGAGGGCGACGTGCCTTCGCCGGCCAACCCCCCTTCCGGCTGCCGCTTCCATACCCGCTGCCGCTGCCGGCAGGAGATTTGCAGCCAGCAGACGCCGCTATTGCGCGAGATCGAACCCGGCCATTGCGTCGCCTGCCACCTGGCCTGAAGCAGGCCGCCCATGGCCTGATGCTGAAATCAAGAAAAGGAGCCTGGAAATGGAACAGATACAGTTGACGGATTTTTTACGCTATGCTTTTCTCTCTGCGCCGGCCTTTTCGCCGGACGGCAGCAAGATCGCATTGCTGCGGCATCAATGTGATCTGGAAACCAATGGTTATCAGACTGAGCTTTGGACGGCAGACCCGGCAACGGGCGAAACAGCGCCGCTGCCCGGCAATGCCGCCTGCTCCTCCTTCTTCTGGCTGTCGCCGCATGCGCTGGCTGTCAGCAGCGGCGCATGCGGCGGGCAGACGGTTTATGAGCGCGTCTGCCTTTCTTCCGGCAACCGGCAGCCGCTGTTTACCGTGCCGGTTGCCGTGGAGCGGATCGAACCGCTGTGCGACGGCCGTTATGCGGTGCAGGCGCTGCACCGCATTGCCGACAGCGACGCGCCGCCCTGCAGCGAACCCTGGGAGCCGGATACCGCAGCCTATTCCGTCTATGATGAGCTGCCCTTCATTGAAAATGTACGCAATGAAGTGAACAAGCTGCGCCGCCGTCTTTATCTGTTCGATCCGGCAGCCGGCAGCCTGGTTCCGCTCAGCGGACCGCTGTTCGATGTGGAGCAGTGGACGACGGATGCCGCCGGCCGGCGCATCGCCTATTTTGGCAGCAGCTATGAACATGTACGCAGTCAACAGCTGGATGTCTTCGTCTATGATATTGCCCGCAGGCAACAGGAAAAGGTGATGTCCGCCATCTATGCGCGCAAACTGTGCTTCATGGGCGACGACCTGATGGTGGCTGCCACGGATATGCAGGAGTATGGGCTTTATCAGTGCCCGGACTGGTTCCTGATCGATGCGCATGGCGCCAGCCGTCATCTGGGGCGCAGCCCATATGTGTTGGATAACGGCACCTGCACGGATTGCGCTTATGGCAGTGGTAACGATTTCCTCGGCGATGAGAGCGGCTGCTATGCGACGGCCACCACGCGCTATGGCTCGCAGATATTGCATATTGATAAAAAAGGCGCTACCCGCCTGCTGGCGCCGGCGGATGGCGCAGTGGAGTGCTTTGCCCTCTGCGGCGGGCGGCTGGCCTATATCGCCATGCAGGGACAATCCTTGGAGGAACTGCGCCTGCTCGATCTGGCAAGCGGGGAAGATCGTCAGCTTGGCTCTTTCAACGGCGAAGTGCTGCGCGGCAAAAATGTGATCCGCCCCTTGCCGTTGCGCTTTGTCAACAGCCGCGGCGTAGAGATCGACGGCTGGGTGCTGCTGCCGGCCGGATACCGGCCGGATGGCAGCTATCCCGGTATTCTCAATATTCATGGCGGGCCAAAAGGCATCTACAATACGATCTTTTTCCATGAGATGCAGGTGATGGCCAATGCCGGCTATTTCGTCTTTTTCTGCAATCCTACCGGCAGTACCGGTCGTGGCGACGACTTTACCGACCTGCGCGGCAAATATGGCACGGTGGATTATACGGACCTGATGGAATTTACGGATGCGGTGCTGCGCCAATACCCCAGCCTGGATCCGACGCGGCTGGGCGTGGCCGGCGGTTCCTATGGCGGCTTCATGGTGAACTGGGTGATCGGCCATACCGACCGTTTCCGCGCCGCAGCCTCGCAGCGCAGCATTTCCAATTTCGTCGCCAACTTCTGCATTTCGGATATCGGTTATTTCTTCGATGCGGATGAGCATGCCGCCACGCCCTGGGACGGTATGGAGCGGCTGTGGCAGATGTCGCCGCTGCGTTATGCCGACCAGGTGCATACGCCCACCCTTTTCCTGCAGTCGGATGAAGATTTCCGCTGCCCGCTGGTGGAAGCGTATCAGATGTTCGGCGCGTTGCGCTATTTCGGTGTGGAAACACGGCTGGTGGTCTTCCACGGCGAAAACCATCATTTGAGCCGCAGCGGCAGGCCAAAGAACCGGATTACGCGGATGAAGGAGATCCTGTACTGGTTCGACCGCCATCTGCAGCCGGCAGGAGGCAGGCAGGATGGATAAGGAAAGCGCTCTGCCGCAGGAAGAACAACGTTTTGCCTTTCGTACGGTTTTTGCCATGATCCTGGCCATGTACCGCGTCTATCTGCCGTTGTTCGGCGTGCTGACGCTGGTTCTGCTGGGCATGATGACACTCGTCCACCTGCTGGCGGCCTGAAACCGCCACCTGAAAACGGCCCGCCTGCCGGCATGGAACAGCAGGCGGGCTGTGTAGCGAACAGAAAAGGGGCAAAGCCCCGGAACGTGACCGGAGGAAAAATGAGAGAGAAAAAACCGATCATCGCCATTTCGAACGATGCGAACATCTACCTGGAGGAAAAAAATGTACCGCGCATTATCGCCTGCCCGGCTTCCTATGCGCAGGCGGTGGCGGCAGCGGGTGGTGTGCCGCTGCTGACCTGCGAGCAGTGCCCGGCTGAGATCGAGACGATTTCGGACGGCCTGTTGCTGACCGGCGGCAAGGATATTGAACCAGCACTGTACCATGAAGAGCTGCAATATGATACGGTGAAAACGGATGAGATCCGCTCTGCTTTTGAAGTGGAGCTGGCAAAGGCTTTTCTGGACGCAGGAAAGCCGGTCTTTGGCGTCTGCCGTGGCAGCCAGCTGCTCAACGCCCTGCTGGGTGGGACGATCTATCAGGATCTGCCGGAGCAGCTGGGCTTCATTCATTTTGACCGCGCGTTGCGTCATTATGTGGAAGCCGTGCCTGGTTCCATCCTGCATCGCCTGTTTGGCGCCAGGTTCCGCGTGAACAGCACGCATCATCAGTCTGTGCATCAGCTGGCGCCCGGCCTGAAAGCGACCGCTCTTTCGCCAGAGGGCATCATCGAAGCCTATGAACATGAAAGCCGGCCGATCTTCGCCTGCCAGTTCCATCCGGAACGCCTTTCTTTGCTGACGGACGATCATCGCACGCCGGATTTTCTGCCGCTGTTCGAATATTTCATCGCGCTCGTCCGTCAGGATGCAGCGCAGAGAGGGGAGGCATAACTACGATGTTGGCTTTGCGAGGAGGCAAACTGCTGACCGTGGCGCAGGGGACGATCGAAAACGGCGTCATTCTGGTGGAAGATGGGCGCATCGTTGCGGTGGGCGACAGCACGACGCCGGTCCCGGCGGGTGCGGAAACAGTCGATGTTTCCGGCTGTTGGGTCACGCCCGGGCTGATCGACGCCCACACGCATATTTCGACCATGGGCGAGCCGCGCATCCTGGGCGGACGCGTTGAAGTCTGTGAAATTACCGACCCGGTTACCCCGCATGTGCTTGCCCGGGACAGTCTCAACCCCTTCGATATCAGCATTGCCGCCGCACGCGGCGCAGGTTTTACCACCTGTTGCACGCTGCCCGGCTCGGCGAACATCATCAATGGCCAGGGCGTGGTCATCAAATGCCGGCAGGCGCTGACGGCAGAGGATCTGATCCTGCCGGGCACGGCCTGCATGAAGTTTGCGCTGGGTGAAAACCCGAAATTCTATTATTCCGCGCAGGGCAAAGCGCCTTCTTCGCGGATGGGCAATGGCGCCGTGCTGCGCGAGGCGCTGGCGCGCGCCTGTGATTATCGTGACCGCTTGGCAGCGGCAGGCGGTGATGTGGCGAAAATGCCGCCTTTTGATTATCGGCTGCAGGCATTGCTGCCGGTGGTGGAAGGCCGCATGCTCTGTCGCTTCCATTGTCACCGCGCGGATGATATCGTCACCGCAGTGCGTGTGGCAGAGGAATTCGGCCTGCGCTATGCGCTGGAGCATGTGACGGAAGGGCATAAGATCATCCCCTTCCTGCAGGAAAAGCAGCCCTGCTGCGTGATTGGTCCGCTGAATGTCGGTCCGCTGAAGATGGAGCTGTGGGAGCTGCGGCTGGAGACGCCGGGTTTGCTGGAAGAGGCAGGTATTCCCTTCTGCCTGACGCAGGATAGCGGTACGGAGATTCGCTTCCTGCGCGCTTTTGTCGGCATGTATATCGCGCGCGGTCTTTCCCATGCCGCTGCGCTGCGCGCGCTGACATTGCAGCCTGCACGTCTGCTGGGGCTGGAGCAGCGTCTTGGTACGCTGGAAGCAGGCAAGGATGCAGACCTGGCCGTCTTTGACGGCGACCCCTTCAGCAACTATACGCGCTGCCGGATGACGATGATCGACGGCAGGCTGTACCATGACTGAGCGGGAGGGGCGCCAGGCTGCGCCGGCATTGCAGGTGGTGGACCGCAAGCAGGCGCCCTGTTTCAAATATGATTTTGCCCATTATCAGAAAGCGCCGGATCTGATCCCGATGTGGCTGGCGGATATGGATTTTGCCACTGCGCCTGCTGTGCTGGCCGCGCTGCAGCAGCGGGTTGCGCATGGCGCCTTTGGCTATGCGCCGCGCGGCGAGGCTTATGATGGGGCGGTCCTGGCCTGGTTACGCGAACATCAGCATTGGTCGCCGGAAGCGGAATGGATGATCGTCACCCCGGGGGTGAATGCCGCGCTGCGCTGCTGCGTGCGCACGCTGACTGCGCCGGGCGAGAGCGTGCTGCTGCTGGCGCCGGTATACGGCCCATTTTACGATGCCATCCGTCAGAACGGGCGGCGCGTGGTCGAGCTGCCGCTGCGCTATGCAGCAGGCCGCTACAGCCTGGATGCGGAACAGATGGAAGCGCTGGTCGCACGCGAAAAGGTGAAGCTGTTTCTGCTCTGCAATCCGCATAACCCGATCGGCCGGGTCTGGCTTGCGGATGAGCTGGCGGCGATGGGGGAGATCTGCCTGCGGCATGGAGTGACTATCGTTTCGGATGAGATCCACAGCGATTTTATCTTTCCCGGCCATCACCATACTTCGATCGCTTCGCTCAGCGAGGACCTATGCGAGGCGAGCGTGGTCTGCACGGCGCCGACCAAGACCTTCAACCTGGCCGGCCTGCCGCTTGCCAATATCTTCGTGCGCAATGCCGGACGGCGGGCGCGCATCCGGCAGGAGCTGCTGGCCGCCGGCATGACCTCTGGCAATGCGCTCAGCTATACCGCCTGCACGGCGGCTTATCTGCATGGCGCGGCCTGGCAGGCGGAGTGCCTGGCTTATATTGTGGAAAACCGCCGTTATCTGGAAGCGCGGCTGCGGGAATGCGTGCCGGATATCGTGCTGCCGCCGCAGGAGGGGACGTATCTGGCCTGGCTGGATTTTTCGGCCTTTCCTTATCGCGGCCAGGCGCTGGATGCCTTTCTGGAAGAACGGGCGGGTCTGTGGCTTTCGCCCGGCTGGGAATACGGTACGGGCGGCGAGGCTTTCCAGCGCATGAATTTGGCCTGCAGCCGCGAGACTGTGGCGCGCGCCTGCGATGGCCTGCAGCGCGCCTTTGCCGGCTGAAGCGGCAGGGCATGCCCGGGAGAAAAGCAAAATACGGCCGATTGCTGAACGATCAGCGGTCGGCCGTATTTTGTATCGCTGCTTCTTTTCCCTTCCCGCTGCGGCCGGGCGGGAGGGGGAGCGTTTCGCTTTCCCGGCAGCGGTATGCTTTTTCTCCGCAGCGCGCTGCCGGTCGCGATGTGCTTGTGTTCGCCTGTCGTCTATGGTATAATCATTCTATGTTTTTATTTTTTCCAGCCTTGCTGGCTGGCCTGCTCTGCGGCCTGCTGTGCCGCATGACGGAAAAGAAAGAAGGCTTAACGATGAAGACAGCGATCGTCGGCATCAACTGGGGCGATGAAGGCAAGGGGCGCATGGTGGACCTGCTCTGCGAGCAGTATCAGGTGGTCGTGCGCTATCAGGGCGGCAACAATGCCGGCCATACGGTGATCAATCCGCGCGGCAAGTTCATCCTGAACCTGCTGCCCTCCGGCATCCTGCATGAAGATACGGTCAATGTGATGGGCAGCGGCATGCTGATCGATATCGAGCATCTGCAGCATGAACTGGCGGCGCTGCGCGCCGCCGGTGTGACCGTCGGGCCGCAGCAGCTGCGCATCAGCCATCATGCCTGCATCTGCCTGCCTTATCACAAGCAGCTCGATATCCTGGAGGAAGAACGGCTGGGCGATGCACGTTTTGGCTCCACGCGCCGTGGCATTGCGCCCGGATATGCGGACAAATATATGAAAAAAGCCCTGCGTATGGCAGATCTTCTGCTGCCGGCAGATGCGCTGGCAGCCCGGGTGCGCGCGCTGGTGGAGTGGAAAAACCTGACCGTGGCAAAGGGCTACGGCGCGCCGGCACTGCAGGCGGAGGAGATCCTCGCCTGGCTGGAACGCTATGGCAGGCCGCTGCAGCCCTATATTTGCGATAGCGGTGCCTGCCTGCGCGAGGCGGAACAGGCGGGCAAAAACATCCTCTTTGAGGCGCAGTTGGGCGCGCTGCGCGATATCGATTTTGGCATTTATCCCTATACGACCTCTTCGACGACGCTCGCCGCCTATGCGCCGCTCGGCGCCGGCGCCCCGGGCCTGCGGCTGGATCATGTGGTCGGCGTGATCAAGGCCTACTCCAGCTGTGTGGGCGAAGGACCTTTTGTCGTTGAGCTGCAGGACGAGGCTGCGGAACGGCTGCGCGCGGCAGGTGCAGAATACGGCGCTGCCACCGGCCGGCCGCGTCGGGTGGGCGCGTTCGATCTGGTCGCCTCCCGCTATGGCGTACAGATGCAGGGCGCGGATGCGCTGGCGCTGACCAAGCTGGATGTGCTTGCTTACCTGGAGCGTATCCCGGTCTGTGTGGCTTACCGCATCGACGGCATGTTGCGCAAGGACTTTCCCAGCTGCGCTGAGCAGCTGCGCGCCGAGCCGGTGTATCAGTATCTCGAAGGCTTTGGCTGTGATATCTCTGCCTGCCGCAGATGGGAAGAACTGCCGGCAGCTGCGCAGCGTTATGTGGAATTTATCGAACAGCAGCTGGATTGCCCGATCCGATATGTTTCGGTCGGTGCGGAGCGGGAACAGATCGTCCTGCGCTGAACAGGCTCCGTTCTGCCTGCTTCTGCTCTGCCTGTCATCTGCTTATCCTCTGCTTTGCCTGTACGCGGGTCCTGTCCGCGCGCGGACAACCGGCGGCAAGGCGGCTGCCGCAGAGCTATTGCAAGCGGCGCAGAGCAGCGGCAACCAGCACGGAACTGCCGCGGCCGGCATTTTGCCGGCAGGCGGCGGGAAAATGGAGAAGGGAAGAACGCTATGGATCTTTTCAAGAAATGCGAGGCGCATATGCTCGCCGACGAGCTGCGTGATCAGGGAATATACCCTTATGGCCATGCGCTGGAATCGCGGCCTGACGCCGAAGTGGTGATGGAGGGCAAGCGCCGTATCATGCTGGGGTCGAACAATTATCTCGGCCTGACCGCGCATCCTGCTGTGCTTGCGGCAGGCCAGGAAGCGTTGCAGCGTTTTGGCAGCGGCTGCTCCGGTTCCCGCTTCCTCAACGGTACGCTGCGCATGCATCTGGAATTGGAGGATGAGCTGGCTGCCTTTTTGCATCAGGAGGCGGCGATCACCTTTTCCACCGGGTTCCAGACCAATCTTGGTGCGATCAGCGCGCTGGTCGGCCGTCATGATTATGTGCTCTGCGACCGCGAGAACCATGCCAGCATCTATGATGGCTGCCGGCTGAGCTATGGCACGATGCTGCGCTATAAGCACAGCGATATGGAAAGCCTGGAACGCATGCTGCAGAAGGTGCCGCCGCAGGCGGGCTGCCTGATCGTGACGGACGGCGTCTTTTCCATGGGCGGCGATATCGCCAAACTGCCGGAAATTGTTGCGCTGGCGCGGCGTTATGGCGCGCGCGTGATGGTGGACGATGCGCATGGCCTGGGTGTGATCGGCGACGGCGGCCGCGGTACGGCCAGCTATTTCGGGCTGGAGGATGAAGTGGATATCTATATGGGCACCTTCAGCAAATCGCTCGCTTCGCTTGGCGGCTATATCGCCGGCCGGGCGCGCATCATCGACTATATCCGCCACAGCGCACGCGCCTATATCTTTTCCGCCTCGATCACGCCGGTTTCCTGCGCCACGGCATTGGCTGCCCTGCGCGAGCTGCGCGCGCATCCGGAGATGGTGCAGCGGCTGGCGGCGCTTTCCGCTTATCTGCGGCAGGGCCTGCAGGCGCGTGGCGTGCGCATCGTGGATTCGGAAACGCCGGTGATTCCGATCTATACTTATGACGCGCTGAATACGCTGCAAACCGCGCGCCGCATTTATGAGGGCGGCGTTTATGTCAACCCGGTTTTGCCGCCGGCCTGCGCACCCAGCGAATGCCTGCTGCGTTGCAGCTGCATGGCCACGCATAGCGAAGCCCTGCTCGATGAAGCGATGGACATCATTCAGGCGGCGGTTTCTTCTGCTGCCGCCGGCAGTACCGGCGCAAAGGAGGAACAGGCGGATGACTGAAGTCGTGCTGGTTACCGGTGGCAGCAGCGGTATCGGCTACGCGCTGGCGGCACGGCTGGCGGCGGAAGGCTGCGTCGTCTATGCGCTGAGCCGGCGGGAAAACGCGCCGGCCGGCGTGCGCCATCTCGGCGCGGATATCACGGATCAAGCCGCGGTGACGGCGGCGATCGCGCAGATCGCACAGGAGCAGGGGCGGCTGGATATCCTGATCAACAATGCCGGCAGCGGCGTCTCCGGCGCGGTGGAATTCATCGAGACCGCAGCGGCGGAACATTTGTTGCAGGTGGATTTTTTCGGCTGCGTACATACGGTACGCGCAGCATTGCCGCTGATGCGGCAGCAGGGCGGCGGACGCATCCTCAACATCAGCTCTGTGGCTGCGCCGATCGCCATTCCCTTCCAGGCCTATTATTCTGCGGCAAAGGCGGCGCTGCATGCCTTTAGCCTGGCTTTGGCCAGCGAGATACGGCCCTTCGGCATCCGCGTCTGTTCCGTCTTGCCCGGCGATATCGCCAGCGGTTTTACGGCAGCGCGCGAAAAACAGCATGCAGGCGATGAGATCTACCAGGGGCGGATCAGCCGTTCGGTCGCGGTGATGGAGCATGACGAACAGCATGGCATGACGGTGGAGACTGCTGCCGCGCGCCTCTGCCGTCTGGCAAGGCGCAGGCGCTTGCCGCTCGTCTATGTATTGGGCGGCAAATATAAATTTTTCGTCCTGCTTTCCCGGCTACTGCCCAGCGGGTTGCTCAACCGGCTGGTCGCGCTGATCTATGCCAAATAAGGGCAAAGCCGGAGAGCGCGGAAGTTTGACTGCGGAAGTTTGAGTGCGGAAGTTTGATCGAGGACGAAACGGCAGATGAGCGGCGCGCGGGCAAAAGCGGAAAAAGCAAAAGCGATCACGCGCAAACAGAAAAGAAAAAGCATGGGGGAACAAAAACGGCATGGCGCATGGCCATGCCGTTTGTTGTGGTTTTGCCATCCTTTGCCGCAGCGGTTGCGCAGCAGCGGCAAGCGTGGCCGGGCGCAGAGCGCAGAGCAGGCTTCAGTGTTCCAGCGGGAAAAGGCGCTCCTGGTAATAGAGATTGCCAAACTCATCGCGGAAGATGATCGTCACCCGGTCGCCGCTGTCGTATTCCGTAAACCCGGAATAGCAGGCGTCTGCCGGCCAGGTGGCAGCGGCCAGCGCCGCGATCTCCGCCGCATCGCCGGTGATCGTCCAGCCATCCGCATCCGCCTCAAGCGTCGGAACAGGCATCGTCTCTGCCGCCCCTTCGCTAAAGGTCACCTCGGCTGCCGGCTGGCCATCTGTCTCCGCCGCGTTGTTGGCCGCATCCGCCTCTTCGTCATAGTATTCGGCGCGCACAGCATATTGCGGCTGGAATTGCCAGTATTCCGGGGGATATCCTATTTCTTCCAGCAGGGCCAGCGTGTGTTCGAAGCCGGCATAGAGCGGGTATTCATAACACATATAGGCAAGACCCTGATCCACGGCAGTATTTTCCCAGTTGAGCTCCAGCGTGCCCGGATCTTTCTGGAAACGGTAGAAGACCAGGCGGCCGATAGGCGGCGCTTCCAGTTTTTCCGCCAGCGACATGGCGAGCAGTTCCTGCTGATAGGTCGCGAGCAGCTCGCTGATGTCCAGATTCAGGCGCTGCAGTTCCGCCTGTTCTTCATAGCTCAGCACATCGCTTGGCTGCAGGCCGTACTCGAGCGAGATGTCTTCAAAGCTGATCACATCCTGCAGACGCAGCTGGCCGGCCTCTGCCTCGAACATGTTGTAGCGGCGGCTGAGAAAATCATCGTCGGCAAAGAGGGCTTCCAGTTCGTCGATTACCGTGCAGACGTCGGCGCTGCCGCTGTATTCACGCGTCACCGTCTTACCGTTGTCGAGCGTAAAGCGCATTACGGCACGGACGAAGGTATGATTGTTATTTTCCTGCGGCAGGGCTTCGCCGGCCACCGCTTGTTCCGGGTCTTCCGCCAGGATGGTGGCCAGACGCTGCATGGCGGCAATGGCCGCCGGATCTTCGCTTCTGCCGCGGCGCAGGCGCGCATCCGCATCCTCTGCTCCGAGCGTGGTACCTGACTGATGGATGACCTGATAGCTGTAATAATCTTCCAGAGAACCGCGGAAATACACCTCTACCGCGGCGACATTTTGCTGCGGCACATAGCTGTTATAGCCGAACACATCGTGCTCCAACAACAGGCTGCCGCCGCAGAAGAGCAGGATCATCGCGGCCATCGGCAGCAGCTTTTTGGCAGCGCCGCGGAAATCAAAGCGGTAGATCACTTCCATGATCTGCGCGGAAAGGAAACCGCCGAGCACTGCGCCGACATAATACCAGACCAGATCATCGCTGATTAAATAGAGCACCAGTGCAAAACCGGTCATCGCCAGCAGCATCAGCGGGTATTTGATGATCGGCCGGCTGATGGGGAAGGCGAGCGCACGACCGGCCGCTTCGCTGGGCCGGTGGCGGTAGAGCAGCAGGGCGAAAAACAAGGCAAGCAGGATGAAGACCAGCAGGGCGACAACATCTCCCCAGGTCAGCGGGTAGCTGTCGTTCAACAGGCTGATATAGCGCGCCGCCGGGCTGCTGTGGATGACGATCCAGTCCCATTCGATCAGCTGGGAATACCAGGCAGGCTGCAGGGTCTCGCGCAGGCTGACATAGCCATAGATCAGCAGCGGCGCAAAGCCGAACAGCACCAGCGAGAGCAGCGCGTGGACGATGCGGTTACCGGCGAGCATGGCGGTGACCGCACCCAGTGCATAGAGCGAGAGCAGCAGCAGCAGGTGGCTGGCGCAGCCGGCAAGCACCGCGCCGGCGGAAAGCCCGCCTGTGCCAAGCGCCGCCGCCACCGCCAGCGAGAGCAGAAGATTGATCAGATAAGGCAATACGACGGCGGCCAGGGCAGCGAGGAAATGTTCGGCGAACAGGCGCTCGCGCCGTACAGGCAGGCTGTGGTAGAAATCAATCTGCCGCTGATCATGCAGATAGGCAAAAAATACCGGCATGGTAAAAAAGGCGGCGAAGATCAGCAGCACAAGAACGCCGTCTCCGGCGCTGAAGAATTCCCGCGTATAGAGCTCCGCGCGTTCCGCTGCGCGTAGCAGCGCCTCGCTGCTGCTGTAACGCGCCGGGTCGAGATAGTTCTGCAGAGTCATCGCCAGCCGGATCGGCATAACAAAGAGGAAGGCGAAGAAATAAAGCGCAGGCAGCCACAGCTTGCGGCGGAATACGCCGGCTGCGCTAGACAATAAGGTTGCGGAATTCATATCCGGCCACCTCCGTTTCACTGATAAAGACCTCTTCCAGCGTCAGCGGCAGGGTTTCGAAGAAGATCGGCTCCCGCTGTTGCACCGCAGCGCTGATCTGCGGCAGTTCGCCGCGCACCACCATCACCAGCAGGCGGCCGCTTTTCCGGCTGCTGAGGATCTCCAGCTCGGGAAAATCCTCCGCTTCCAGCGGCGCGCGGAAGGCAGCCTGCACTTTATGCACGTTCTGCCGCATTTCCAGCAGCTCGCGGGAAAGCAGCAGGCCGCCCCGATGCAGCAGGCCGATCGTATCACAAACATCTTCCAGCTCACGCAGGTTATGGCTGGCGATAATGGGCGTCAGGCCGCGGTTGGCCATCCTGTCGGCAAACAGGCTTTTTACCGCCTGGCGCGCTACCGGGTCCAGGCCGTCGAAGGTCTCGTCACAGAAAAGATAGCGCGTGTTGGCGGAAAGGCCCAGAAAGAGGGAAAGCTGCTTTTTCATGCCCTTGGAAAGCGTGTGCACGCGTCTTCTGGGCGCGAGGGAGAATGCGCGCAGCAGGCTGTCAAAACCGGCGCGGTCAAAATCCGGATAGCGGCCGGCATAATAATTGCGCATATCCTCCAGATTGCAGTTGGCGAAAAAATACTGGTCGTCGCTGATGTAGAAAAATTCCCGTTTCACCTGCGGTGCTTCAAAGACCGGCTTGCCATCCAGCAGCAGCGTTCCCTGATCCTGCCGCAGGATACCGGCCATCAGGCGGAGCAGCGTGCTCTTGCCGGCGCCATTCGTGCCCAAGAGGCCGAAGATCTGCGCATCGCGGATCGTCAGGTCCACGGCGTTCACCGCCACCACATCATCAAAGCGTTTGGTCAGCGCCTGTGTCTCGATCATGCTTCTCCCCCTCCTCTTTCCCGTTTTCGTGGTTTTCTGCCTGTTGCCAGGCTTCTTTGCACAGCGTGAGCCATCTTTCGCGCGGCTGCCCCAGGCAGATGTATTCGCTGCACAGCATATGCAGCCGGCGCAGCGTCTGCTGTTCCATCGCCTGCAACAGGGCGCTGCTGCTGGCGGCAAGAAAGTTTCCCCGGCCTGGCAGAGAATAGATCAGGCCGCGCGCTTCCAGTTCGCCATAGGCGCGGGATACGGTGTTTGGGTTTAGCGAAAGCTCTACCGCCAGCCCGCGTACCGAGGGCAGCTGGCTGTCCGGCTGCAGTACGCCGCGTGCTGCCAGACGTTCGACATTATCGACGATCTGCAGGTACAGCGGCACGGGCGAACGGTAATCGATGCTGAACATCCTGCAGCCTCCTTTCCTGTATTTTGTTGTTCAGGTTATGGCATGATGGTCTGTATTACGTGTACTAGTTTTATTAGTACAGTATGCAATATAGTATACGGGGTATTGCCGTACGCTGTCAAGCGCTGCGGCGGCGGAAAAGCGCTGTCAAAGATTAAGATTTTCTTAGGATTTTGCCGGCTTGTGGTTGCACGTTTCCTCTCCGGCGGCGGCGCGGTGCAGCGGCAGGCCTGCCGCTGCTATCCGCAGCGCAAAACCGGCTGCGGATGCCGCCTGTGGCGGCCCGCGCCGCCTGGCTTTTTCTCTGGCGCAGATTGACAGAAAGCTGCGCGGGTTGTACAATGTGAGCAGAGTCTCAGGCCGCGGTATCTACATATATATTGCCTACCGGCGCGCCGTGTCGCAGAAATCAGGAGCATGCCAAAAGGAGAACATCGGATGCGAAAATTTGAAACGACAGTGCAGGAACTGAAAAACAGCGTGCTGCGTTCCGTGGCAGAGCTGGCCTATGAGGATCGTCTCAGCAGCGGGCTGATCGACGTGCCGGAGCAGATTATTCCTGGTCCGGAAGCGCGTATGCGCTGCTGCATCTACAAAGAACGCGCCATCATCAACAGCCGGCTCAAAATGGCGATGGGCGGCGATAAGAGCAACCCGGCTGTGGTGGAAGTGTTGGATATCGCCTGTGACGAATGCCCGGTTACGGAGATCACCGTTGGCCCGGCCTGCCGCGGCTGCATTGCCACACGCTGCGTGCATGCCTGCCCGCGTGATGCGATCCATATCGTGCAGCATCGCGCGGTGATCGACCACAGCAAATGTATCGCCTGCGGCAAATGCGTCAATGTCTGCCCTTATGGCGCCATCGTCAAAAACCTGCGTCCCTGCGAGCGCGGCTGTCAGGGACAGGCCATCTACATGGGCCCGGATAAAAAAGCACGCATCGACCACAACAAATGCATCTCCTGCGGCAACTGTGTCTACCAGTGCCCCTTCGGCGCCATCATGGACAAGTCTTTCCTGCTTGACGCCATCCAGATGCTGCAGGGTTCGCAGAAATGGGGTTTCCGCGTCTATGCGGCGGTCGCGCCTTCCATCGCCGGCCAGTTTCAGCCGGCGACAGTGGCGCAGGTGGCGGCCGGCCTGCGGCAGCTGGGGTTTTATGATGTGCTGGAGGTCGCGCTGGGCGCGGATATGGTCGCGCTGCATGAATCTGCCGAGCTGCTGGAAAAGGGGATGCTTGCTTCCTCCTGCTGTCCGGCTTTTGTCGATTTTGTGGAAAAGAATTTCCCCGACCAGGCGCATCTCGTTTCGGAAACGCCTTCGCCCATGGTCATGCTGGGTCAGCATGTCAAGGAAAAAGATCCGGATGCGAAGATTATCTTCATCGGCCCCTGTGTGGCGAAAAAGCGCGAGTTCCAGATGGGGAAAACGATGGGCGCCATCGATTGCGTGCTCACCTTTGAAGAGCTGAACGCCCTGTTCGAAGCGCGCGGCATCGACCCGGAAACGCTCGATGCGCCGGAATTCAGCCAGGCCAGCGGCTTTGGCCGTTCCTTTGCCTATAGCGGCGGCGTGGCGTCAGCCGTGCGTCAGGCGTTGGCGGAACGTGGCGTCAGCGAAGAGGAGTTCCGTCTGCAGCCGGTGGCGATGAGCGGGATTTCCGCCTGCCGCCAGAATTTCCAGCGTCTGGAAAAAGGCCTGGCGGAAGGCAATTTCTTTGAAGGCATGGCCTGCGAGGGCGGCTGCGTGCAGGGTTCCTGCTGCCTGGTGCGCAGCCCGCGCAACAGCACGGCGGTAGAAAAGCATGCCAAGCTGGCCGGTGAACGTTCCATTCAGGAAGCGGCGGAAAACGCCGGCCAACGCGGATAACCGCGCGGCAAGGCGGCCGGGCATGCGTGCCCTATCCGCCCCGCCCCGGCAAACCATTGCCGCA
>CALXRV010000050.1 GCA_944390945.1 uncultured Clostridia bacterium | reverse complement strand
ACAGGCTATCGCTTTATCTGATGGAGGCTGGGACTGATAAAGGCCAGGACCCCCTTGAAATTAGGGCTTTTAGGCAAAAAGAAAGCACCGCAACCTTGATACACATTGTATCAAAATTGCGGTGCTTTTTGGTGGAGATGAGGGGATTCGAACCCCTGGCCTCCTGCATGCGAAGCAGGCGCTCTCCCAACTGAGCCACACCCCCATAATCTGACCGAACTTAATTTTACCGCATTACGCAGCATTTGTCAATGCGAAAATAGCGTCGCCAAAAACTTTTTGCGCACACGGTAGCGGTAGACGCATATGCTGACTATACCATAGATACGGAGGTAACCCGTCATGCCCATTCCGCTTCCGCTTGATGCGCTGCCGCTTGGCTGCCCGGCGCACGTCGTTGCGATCCATGCCGACATCCCGCTGCGTCGCCGCCTGCGCAGCCTGGGACTGATCGACGGCACGCCTGTCACCGCTCTGTTCCGCAACCTTTCCGGCGACCCGACCGCCTATGCCATCCGCGGCGCGACGATCGCGCTGCGCCGCGCTGATGCAACAAAGGTTCTGGTCCAGGCAGAAAGCGAGGTGCTGCCATGAGCTGCGGCGAATACCGCATCGCGCTGGCCGGTTGCCCGAATGTTGGGAAATCCACCGTATTCAACCGCCTGACCGGCCTACGCCAGCATACCGGCAACTGGGCGGGCAAAACCGTAGAAACGGCGCGCGGCGTTTACTGGCATAACGGCGAACATTATACCGTGACCGACCTGCCCGGCCTTTATTCGCTGGAAGCAGCGAGCGCAGAAGAGCGCGTCAGCTGCCTGCATCTGCAACAGGCGCAAAACGACGCCGTAGTCGTGGTGGCGGATGCAACCTCGCTTGCGCGCAGCCTTTATCTTGTGCTTTCCCTGCGTGAATGCTGCCCACGCGTGCTGCTGTGCGTCAACCTGCTCGACGAGGCGAAAAAAAAGCATATCCGCATCGATCTACCACAGCTGGCGCAGGCGCTGGGGCTGCCAGTCGTTGGCACCGCAGCACGCGGTGGACGCGGCATCGCGCAACTGAAAACAGAGATTGCCCGTCTCTGCCAGCAGAAGCCAGCCGTACCGCCAGCCGTCCCATCCGCCACTCCGCCCGCAAAAGCAGGGGAAAGCACAGGGGCAACGGAAAACATGGAAACCGAAGCGCATGCCGCGCAGCTGCTACAGCGTGCGGCAGAGATTGCCGCGCAGGTGACTGTGGTTGACCCGCTGCCGCATAACCATGACCTGCAACTGGACCGGCTGCTCACTTCCCGGGCTGCCGGCATACCGGCCATGCTTCTGCTGCTGGCTCTGGTGCTGTGGATCACCATCCGCGGCGCAAACTATCCTTCCGCTCTGCTCAGCAGCTGGTTTCACCAGCTGGAGGCAGCTTTTTCCGCTTTTCTGCTCCGTCTTGCCGCACCGGAGTGGCTGCGTGCGATGCTGGCAGAAGGCATGTTGCGCAGCCTGGGCTGGGTAGTCGCCGTCATGCTGCCGCCGATGGCTATCTTCTTCCCGCTCTTCACCCTGCTGGAAGACAGCGGTTATCTGCCGCGCGTCGCCTTCAATCTCGACCATTGCTTTCGCCGCTGCGGCGCGCACGGCAAACAAGCGCTGACCATGTGCATGGGCTTTGGCTGCAATGCCTGTGGCGTGACCGGCTGCCGCATCATCGAAAGCCCGCGTGAAAGGCTGATCGCCATGCTGACTAACAGCTTCGTGCCCTGCAATGGCCGCTTCCCTACCCTGATCCTGCTTGCCAGCATCTTTTTCTTCCCAGCCGGCGGCAGCGGTGCGCAGTTGGGCGCTGCTTTCCTGCTGACCGCGCTGATCACCGGCAGCATCGCGCTCTCGCTTGCGTTTTCCTGGCTGCTTTCGCACAGCCTGCTGCGCGGTCTGCCCTCTTCCTTCGTGCTGGAGCTACCGCCTTACCGCAAGCCGCAGGTGGGGCAGGTGATCCTGCGTTCCCTGCTCGACCGCACCCTGTTCGTACTTGGCCGCGCCGTACTCGTCGCCGCACCGGCCGGCCTGCTGATCTGGCTGCTCGCCAACATCACCGCCGGTGATGCCAGCCTGCTGGCGCATCTGACCCGCTGGCTGGATCCATTGGGCCGCCTGCTGGGCCTGGATGGCGTCATCCTGCTCGCTTTCCTGCTGGGCCTGCCGGCAAATGAACTTGTGCTGCCGCTGGCACTGATGGGCTATCTGGCCGGGGGCAGCCTGGCAGAGCTCGGCAGCCTGGCCCAGCTGCGCGAGGTGCTCGTGGCCAATGGCTGGACCTGGCTGACCGCGCTCTGCACCATGCTGTTTTCACTATTTCATTTCCCCTGCGCTACCACGTTGCTGACCATCCGCAAGGAAAGCGGCAGCACCAAATGGATGCTCGCCGCTTTCCTGCTGCCGACGATCGCCGGCGTCTTCCTCTGTATGCTCACCGCGCAGCTGGGGCGTCTGTTCCTTACATAAAGCTTAGCCCCAGCAAAAAATGTCCTGTCTGCACAGCTCAGGCAAAATTATGCACTGCAATCTTTTCCACCAGGCGATCAAGATATGCGCCGAAGGCGGCGCGGTCCTGCAACAGCAGCGAGCGGTTTTCCGCCAACTCCTGCTGCAGCTCGGCCAGAAATGCGCTGTCCGCTGCCGACATCTGCTCATCCGCCAGCAATGCAAGCAGACGCTGCATCACCGTCAGCAAACGCAGCGGTGCATAGATCTGCGGGTCGATATACATCTCCTTGGCACAGACCGAAAGGTATGCCAGCAGATCAAACCATTCATCCCGTTTCTGCATTACCATCCCGCCTCTCAATATACGTTCCAGTGCAAAACTTCCTCCAGTGGCCGCCGCGCCGGCGCTTTCGGTTGCTGCGCCGGATAGCCGAGCACGATGATCAGCTCCGGCGTGACCTGTGGCGGCAAAGCCAGCGCTGTGCGCACTACAGTTGGATGGAAACCGCGCACCGCACAGCTGCCCAGGCCCAGACAATGTGCATAGAGCATGATATTTTGCGCCGCCATCGAAAGATCCATCACACCCAGCACTTCTTCACCCAACTGCCCAGCGCGTGCGGTCTCCCGTTCGCGATCAAGACACAGGCAGATCAGCGCAGGTGGCGGCGCCTGCACGCCAGGCAGAAACGCAGTGAGACGCGCCAGCTTTTCCGGATCATCTACCGCAACATACTGCCAGGCTTGCGCATTGCTGCCGCTCGGCGCCCAGCAGGCGGCAACGACCAGCTGCGTCAGCAACTCCCGCGCGAGCGGCTGTGCGCTAAAACGGCGTATGCTGCGGCGTCCCTGCAGAACCGCCATCATCTGCTTTTCTTCCATGCCATCCCCTCCATCCGGCATACGGCCTTGTATTTATTTCTCTGCCAACCACAATCCCTGCAGGTCATAATCTGCCGGAATACCCCAGTCACAGATCTCCGACGCCGGCGGCGGCGCATACTTGCCCACCCGGCTGGTGCACCAGCCGATCTTTTGTTTCAGCGCCGCCAGGTATTCCGCATGCTTGAAGCCAGCCAGCATCACGTCGATCACCGGCACGCCAAATTCCTGTTGCAGCTGTTCAAAAAAGCCGAATTCCATCGTGCAGCCAAGGATGATCACTTCGGCCTTATCTTCGGTGATCGCGCGGCGCACTTCTTCCCGCATGCGCTGTGCGGTGAAGGCGGGATCGCGATGAAAATCGAGCACACCCAGGCCAAGCGGCCGGAAGGAGGCCAGATGCGCACTGTGGCCATATTTGACCACATTTTCCCGCATACGCGGCACCCATTTATCCCGCCCAACAATGACGGAAAACCGCTCGCCCAGAGAGGCGGCCAGGCCCATCGCAGCCTCCGCAGGACCAGTCACCACCATATCACGGCAGATTTCCCGTGCAGCATCAAGCGAAGGGTCGTCAAAGCAGCCGATCACGGCAGCGTCAAACCCCTCCTGCTCCGCGCGCAGAACGGCTTTCAGTATCTCCTGCGAGGCCAGCGCCTGGTAATATTCATATTCCAGATGCTGCGGCCCCCGCGGCATGCTCCAAACTTCCACCTCGGTATCGACATCGCTATATTTTTCAAGATAGCTGCGAATATCTCCGTTCAGCGTCGCATATGCCGAAGGTTTGATATAAAGAACCCGCTTACCCATGGTTTCTCCTTTCTCAATAACCGGCAACGCCTAATTTACGGCAGAATTCACGCGCTTTTTCATCCTGGAAGATGCCGTCGCGTTCAAATACTACCCCGTTATAGATCAATGTCGGTTGCAGCACGATGCCATCTGTATGCGAAGCCGCATCCCAATAGGCGCCGCCCAGAGATTTACCCTGTGAGCCCATGCCCCATTCGCAGCTGCCAAAGATACGTTCATCCTCTACAATACGGCCGGTCGGCTTCAGCACGCCGGGATTAAAGCCTGGCGAGAAATGCGCCAGCCGATACATATTCGGATCATTCCACGAAGCAAGCCAGCTCTTGAACACCTGCGCCTGCGCACCGCCTTCAATCTTGGTAACGACGCCCTTCTCCACCGTCATCACCACCCGGTCATGCAGAATACCGATCTCAGCCGGCGGGAAGAGCGCGCCGTCAAAGACCAGCGTGCCATTGATCGTCTCTTCGATCGGGCAAACCGTGATCTGGCCACAGAGCATATTGGGCCAGCCCTTTTTCAGCGCTTTCTGCCCGGAATGCTTCACATAGCGGTTCCCCTTTTTCATGGTCAAATTGGTGCCGCCCGGCGACTGGATCGTGATATCATCTGTCGCTTCCATTACACTGACCAAATACTCACCAAACGCAATCACCGTATCCACGTCAACATTTGCCAACGTATTGACGAGCATCTCCACATCCATACCGCAAAGGCAGGTATAGCGGGTACCGAAATCCATTGCCGCACGGAAGCAGGGCGTATGCATAATGCAGTTGTAGGCCAGGTCAATCCAGACATCGGCTTTTGCCACCGCAGCAGCTACCGGCGCAGTAGGTTCGATAAACCCCTCTTTCTGCATCGGATGCTGCACCAGTACTGGCGCGGCGCCAATCACATAAGCGGCATTACACAAAGCCTGCGCCACTCGCATATCGCTGCCGGTGTCCACATTGATTACTACGTTTTCCCCAGGCTGTACCAGCATCACATCTCGCATCAATTTCATTGCGCCCAATGCAACTTCCAGGCGTTTATATTCATCACGCATTTCAATCCCAATATTATATTCCATTTTCTATACCCCCTAATTTTCTCATAATTCGATCTGAACCAATTAAAGACAATCCGGCAAATAAAATTAAATCTATTATCCTATGCCAGAAAGGCAACACTTTACCAAGCCCCTTAGCGCATTCATACTGTCTAGAGGCCGTTTCATCTCCTTTGATCTGTCATCAGCCGTAAGTACCCAGGTATCCGACAGATACATCTATACTAAAAAACACCATTCACCATCAGATGCCAGATTAGCAAAGCATCACTGGCGAACGCAACTTCATTCTTCTACTCAAGCGCGCAAATGGCACATCAATCTTTTTGGCAATCGTGAGTAGCTAATTTTTATATGTTGCCTACTGCGGCCAGAATTGAGAATATCGTTGCTCCGCATCTCTCCTTTCTTAGTATTTTGGCAATATCAAGCGAGTAATCATTTTTTATAAAAATAAATCTTTCTCTCATCATTAAAAAATTTCCATCCTCACAAAACGAGTGAGCTTTTTCTATGTACTACGCTAAGACCAAGCAAATCAATCACTCTTAATCCCGGCGCCACATAACGGCAGGACGACCCGGCTCTTTGCAAATTCCGGTCGGCAGGCCAGCAGCTGTCGGTAAGCCGCATAGTTCGCAGCGCTTGTTTTTTCCACATAGATCCCGTGGGCTGCCAGATCTGCACGGGCTGCCAGAATGGCGTCATCTTCGACGACCACCATCTCGCCGTTCATTTCCCGCAAAGCGGCCAGAATCTGCCTGCCGCGCGGCGGCGCTGCGATCGCGATCCCCTCTGCGACAGTCTCTTCCGCCGTGATCTGCAGTGGTACGGACGCCCCCTGCCGCCAAGCCGCATACAGCGGAGCACAAGCCGCCGCCTGCACCGCGACTACATGCGGAAAGCGCTCCAACAATCCCCAGTGGATCAGCTCATGAAAGGCCTGATAGGCACCAAGCAGCAAAGTTCCGTTTCCCACCGGCAGGATATATACCTGTGGCGGTTGCACACCCCGCTGCGCACACTGCGCAAGGATCTCCCAAAAATATGTTTTTGTCCCCTGATAGAACAATGGATTATAAACATGGCTCGCATAATACCAGTTATTTTCCGTCACTGCTGCCATCGCAGCAGCTGCCACGTCGCTGCGATTGCCGGATATCGCATGCAGCACTGCCCCATGCGCCCGGATCTGCCGCAGTTTTGCCGCTGATGCAGATGCCGGCACGAATACATGACAGGTCAGCCCAGCCCGCGCCGCATATGCCGCCAATGCGCAGGCCGCATTGCCGCTGCTGTCAATCGCGATCTCCCGAAATGCAAATTTCTTTGCCGCCAACGCCAACATCACCGCACCACGGTCCTTGAACGAAAGCGTGGGCATATAATAATCCGCCTTCAGCCATAGCTGCGGTTCTGCCCCGCCCGCCGGCAACAACGGCGTGCCGCCCTCGCCCAGCGAAACAGACGCGACCAGAGCACGGTCCTCCGCTCCGCCAAATGGTAGCGCTGCGCGAAATCGCCACAGACCTTCTCCGTCCCCGGCCGCTATCGGATCAACCGGCGGCCAGTCTGCCTGAAAATCCAACAATCCCCCGCAAGTGCAACGGAAATGAGAACTCGCGAGCGGATATTCCTTTTGGCAATCATGACAGACCAGTCTTTCCATAACGCCTCCTACAACATTAGCTTGCGCTGTAAGGAATTTTATCTTATAATGACATGGACAACAGTTGCTGTAATTCAATCGAAAGGGGCTATACTATGCAATTCAGTGAAAAACTTTCCGCACTGATGAATATCCTCAATGTCAGCAACAAGACACTGGCAACTGCACTCCATGTGGATGCATCTTTAATCAGCCGCTGGCGTACTGGCTCGAGAATACCAAAAAATGAGGACTATATCCATCTACTCAGTCACTATCTTGCGATGCATGCTGAAGATTACCAAAAATTATCTGTTATTATGCTGATGGATCTTCCCTCCAGTGTAGCGACAGATCGTGAATTAGATCTAACGAGATTGATTTTTGAATGGCTATCCATGCAGCCAGACAAAGGTATGCGCGGAAGCTCTGATGCGGTAGAACGATTTTTACGCCAGGCTGACCGTATACATATCAACGTCAGTCTACCCGTTCAAAATTATTATAGCTATTCACCACGTGGTGAAATGCAGAGTTATGAAAGCTTTTTTGGCCTGCAGGGGATGCGCGATGCGACATTCAAACTGATGTCCATGCTGCTCGCTTGTGACAAACCGCAAATCATGTACATGTTCAGTGATCAAAGCCTTGCCTGGCTCAATGACGATGCCCAGTACGATCAGGTCTGGCGCGATATCACCATGCGCTGCTTAAAAAAGGGGCATAAAATCTGCGTCATCCATAGTGTGGTTCGGAATTACTACGAAATGTTCACGATCATCGAACGCTGGCTGGCGCTTTACATGACCGGACAGGTAGAAACCTACTACTGTCCACGTCATCTCAGCAATGTCCATGTACAGACGTTGAATATCATCCCCGGGATCGCAGCAATCATATCCTCCGATTTCGTAGGTTGTGAAAACACCGCTGAATTCCGCCTGGTCACGGCAAAAGAGCCATTGAATGCCTATTTCCAGGGGCTACAGCAACATCTGAAGCAATGCCTGCCGCTGTTCACCATCCATACACCGGAAACTGCAGACAAACTGCAGGAGGAGCATCTGCAACACCTATATGCACAGGGTGACTCTATTGCCATGGTTGATACTTTTTCTTCAATCTATATGCCGGAGGAATTGTTTGTCCGCGCATTAGCCAGGATGAAAACCGATGCCAAGCACAGGCAATCCACATTACGTATTTTTCAGCTTAAACAGCGTATTTTCTATCAAAATTTACAAAATTACACTTATCATGAAATATTAACCATTCCAGAACCCCAACGTCTCGCTAGGGAAGGGATGCCTCTTAACATGTCAATGTATTTTGGCACCCAAGCTTTGCGCTACGAAAGCCTATCAGATATTAAAAAGCATATACGCAGCCTTATTTATCTATTAAATAATTATGAGAATTTCCATTGTTATCTTCTACATGAAGGGAATCTTCAAAATGTTCAAATACAGGCAAAAGAAAATGGCGGCGTTGTCTTTACCCAGCAAAGCGACCTGCTCTATGTTTTCCACATTAAACAACCCAACTTAACACGCGTATTTTTTAACTATCTTGAAAGCGAGTTACATGAGTTGCCACCGCAAGCTCGTGATCGGCAATATACGATCGAACAGCTAAACCGCTATTTGGAGTTATAATTTCCTCCTTTATTTTCAGACCCGAAATTATGTTGCCTGATATTCATCAAAAACATCCCAGATAATACCAGCGCACCACCAAGCCATACGGAAAAGATTGGCCTTTCATCTAAAATCAGCCAGGCAAGCAGTACAGTAACAAGTGGAGTAAAGAACATATAATTGCTAAGCCGATTGATATTACTCGTTTCCTGTAATGCATAAGCCCAACAAAGAAAAGCAAGCACAGAAGTCAATGTCCCCGTCCAAAGGGCAGCCAATAAACTGGAAATATCCGCCGCAGGGATATCCTCGACCAACCCTGGCAAATAGATAAGCAACAAAATAGCAGCAGCATTGATACTGTATGTCGTAATTTCTAATGCACTATAGCGGTTTGTTAACCTTCTTAATAGCGTATTATACAAGCTAAGCAGCAAAACCGATATCAGGATCCAGACCGCCCCAGTCCCTGTATGTCTATCCTGCCCGATCAGTGAGATCAAAGCCACCCCAAACAGGCAAATGATAGTGGCGATCCAGCCGTGAGAAGGCATACGTTCATTCAGCAGAAAACGGGCAAATAATGCAGTGAACACCGGAGAAGCAGCAATGATAAAGCTGGCCGCACCAGCAGAAACCGTAGCGATTCCGAAATTAAATGTCATGATATATATTGCATATCCACAGGCACCCATACATAAAAAGAGTGGGATCTCACGTAGGGTAATCATTCTGATCTTTTTTCGTGCCGCGATGATATCGATTAGAACGGCCCCAATAAGAAATCTCAGCAGCGCAAGCGCCTCTGCAGAAAAGGACATAATAGCTATTCGGGAGGCAACATTGCCGGAAGCCCAAAAGAAAATGGCGGTGCCGATAGCCAGATAAAACTTTTTATCCATTGTACCCTCCTCCTATCGGCACACCATCTCCTTAAATCAACTATTTCATCAGGTTGTACAGCGCCTGCACATAGATCTTCGCACAGAGGATAAGGTCATCCACACTAATATATTCATCGCGCTCGTGCGCCAGCTCGCGCTGGCCGGGGAACAGCGGTCCATAGGCGACAAAGTTGTGCATGGCCCGGCTGTAAGTACCGCCGCCGATCGTCTTTGGCATTTCATCGCGGCCGGTGGTCTGTTGGTACGCCTGCAGCAGGGACTGCACCAGGAAAGAAT
>CALXRV010000049.1 GCA_944390945.1 uncultured Clostridia bacterium | reverse complement strand
AGGCCTTTAAGCGTTATGCCTGGGAAGAGGCTGAGCACGCGGCAAAATTTGCTGAACTGCTGGGTGAAGTTCTTTGGGATGATACAAAGACAAATGTAGCCAAGCGTGCTGAAGCAGAGCATGGTGCCTGCGCAGGCAAAAAAGAATTGGCAACTTTGGCCAAGCAGTTGAATTACGATGCAATCCATGATACCGTACATGAAATGTGTAAAGATGAGGCCCGTCATGGTTGCGGATTCCGCGGTCTGCTCAAGCGCTATTTTGGTGAATAATATACTGCCGGAAGAAATGTGGGATTGACATTGGTATTCTGAATATCGGAATAGCCGCAGGCATTGAATTGGCCTGCGGCTTTTTCTGCCGGATGCGGTTTTTTTCGAAAAATCACCTTTTTTGGCAGGCGATTGCTGGAAAAGGAAGAATTGAATAATAGGCGGCTGATGTATGCATCAAGTGGTATACCGCCAACCGCTAAATGGGTATAAAGGCTGAAAAGGGGGCATGGCATGGATCTGGGCGCACGGTTGCAAACCGTGGCTGGAATGGTATATCCCGGCCGGCTGGTGGCGGATATTGGTTCGGATCATGCCTATCTGCCGATCGCATTGGTTTTACAGCGTATTTGCCCGCAGGCGATCGCTGCGGATAAAAATGAGGGCCCATGCCAGAGTGCACGGCGCTTCATCGCCAGATACGGTCTGTGTGATCAGATCGATGTGCGTTGCGGCGATGGGCTTGCCGTCCTGCAGCCGGGGGAGGCAACAACGATTGTTTTGGCAGGAATGGGCGGCCGTTTGATTTGTGATATCCTGCAGAATGCCCTGACCACGGCTCGCTCCGCGGAGCGTTTAGTGATGCAGCCGCAAAAAGACTGTGCTTCATTACGTACTTTTCTCGCTGAAAATGGGTGGCAAATTGATCTGGAGCAGGTAGCGCAGGAGAATGGTTTTTTCTACCCGGTGATTGCTGCTGTGCGGGGAAAAATGTCACTTTCCCCGCTGGAGGTAAAATATGGGCCTTATCTCATGCATGAGCGTCCGCCCTCATTTATTCAGATGCTGCAGCATCGCAGATCTGAAATCCGGCGCTTGCTAGAATTGCTCGCGAAGGAGAGCGGCGAATCTGCGGCAGAGCGCCGTGCAGTACTGCAGGAAGAAGAGCAGGAATTGGCTATAATCATGAGGAATGACCGTTTTGACAATAAGAATAAGCCAAAGGGGTGCGGATATGCTGAAAACATTGTATGCGCTTCAGCAGCTGGAAGTTTCGGAGGCAGCGATCAACACGGAACGGATGAATTCGTTGGAGTATAAAGAGTTGCGCAGTATCAAAGCGGCGTTTGACGTCAAAAAGCAACAATATCAACGTTTACAGAACGATATTGCCGCATTAAGCGATTTGTTGGCTACCTATCCGAGGCAGATCTCTGTACAACAGGAAAAGATCAATGCTGAGCAGGCTGCGATCTATGATGGCAGCGTTTCCAGCCCAAAGGTTTTGGCAGCGCGGGAAGCGCAACTTGCTGCATTACACGAGGGGCTTGCGCGCCTGGAAGAAGAACAGCGGCTGAAACAGCTGGAATTAGATCAAAAGCAATCTGCCGTCGTCTGCCTGAAAGAAGAGATGATGGAGCAATATCAGAGCTTTCATCGCGTAAAAGAGCTTTATCAGGCTGCGCAAGCGGATCGAGACAGCCGTTTGGCAGGGCTGGCAGAAAAGAAGGCCATGCTGCTGCAGGAGATTGATCCGAAAACGCTTGCCTGGTACGAATCGCTACGGGAAAAGTTCAACGGTACGCCTGTTGCTAGGTTAGATGAACAGCATGTTTGTAGCGGCTGCCATACGATCGTTACTCCGATCGCCTATAAACGCGCATTGTTGGGCAAACCGGCCAACTGTGAAAAATGCGGACGTGTTCTTTTCGTAGATGAAAATTAGGCTTGGTGGGGTTTATTGATTGACGTGGTGGGAAAATGCTGGTATAATCGTTTCGCTGAGTAAGCTGGATGGACGCGGGCAGTGCGCGAAAGCCGCTGTCTGAGGAAAGTCCGGGCTCCATAGGGCAGGATGCCGGTTAACGACCGGTGGAGGCGACTCTAAGGAAAGTGCCACAGAAATAAACCGCCTCACAGCTATCGCTGTGGGGTAAGGATGGAACGGTGCGGTAAGAGCGCACCAGCAGGCGGGAGACCGCCTGGCTAGGTAAACCCCATCCGGAGCAAGACCGCCCAGGGGGACTTATGGGGCTGCCCGTCCCGTCCTTCGATCAGGTCGCTGGAGGCTGCTGGCAACAGCAGTTCGAGACAGATGTCCATCTTCAATGACAGAACCCGGCTTATAGGCTTGCTCAGGCGGCTTTTGCCGCAGCAGTGAACATTCCAAATTTTGGAGGAAAGCGGTATGGAACGATTGGGTACGATGGAAGCGTTATACAACAAAATGGGCGAATATACAAAGATGGAGGAAGAGCTCCCCTTTGATGAATTTGTGGCCTATTATAACGACTTGATTGCTTTTTTGCAGCGAGAATATCAGAATCTTAGCGAAGATGAGCTTGTTCAGGCAAAGGGCATGACGATGATTGTGGCTGGCAATGCGAAGATGCGTTCCCTGCGCAAGGATGCAAACCGGAAAAAGTTTGTGAAAATGAGTGAGAAAGCGAAGTTCTGGGAAGATGCGATTGCTTTGCGCCTGCGTAAAGAAGGGATGACTGAGGACGTGCTGGACGAGAAGGTCGGCGCGCTTTGGGAATAAGCCATGCGTCTACGACATGATCCGGCAGCCGCTGCTTTTGTTGCGGCCTGCCCGTTGGCATTGCAGGAAAAAGAAGCGCTTTTGCAGCGCGGCCATTGGGCCGCGCTGTTTGGTAATGATGCGCCGATCTGCTTAGAGATCGGCATGGGGCGCGGCCGTTTTCTAACTACGGCTGCTGCCGCCAATCCGGCTGTAAATTATTTGGGTCTGGAATTACGGCCGGAGATGGTTATGCAGGCGGCATTGCGTCTGCGGACAGAAATGGCGCTGCAGAATCTTCGCTTTTTACAGTTGGATGCGGCGTTATTGCCGGAGCTGTTCGCCCCAGGGGAATTGTCCCAAATTTATCTGCATTTTCCTGATCCCTGGCCAAAAGCGCGACACGCCAAGCGGCGTTTAACTACGCCGCAGCTGCTCGCCTGTTATTATCACCTGCTATGTTCGGGTGGCGAACTCTATTTTAAGACAGATAATCCGGCGCTTTTTGCTTGGTCGCTGGAAAACTTCCGCGCATCCAGTTTCCATCTTGTCGCTGTTTGCGAAGATGATCCTCTGCAGGATGGGCAAATCATGACGGAATATGAGGCACGCTATCGACAGCAGGGGATTGCGATTCATTCCCTGCGCGCGGTAAAGTGAGATAGGATGAGCGATTTTAGGCACGAAAGTATGGTTTGATAAAGGACCAGTCAGCCGGAAAAGGAGAGCAGATCTATGTTATATACCAGCACGCGCAGTCATTTGGCAGCCGGTTCGGCAGAGGTTATCCTGCAGGGGATCGCGGCAGACGGCGGTCTGTTTGTGCCACAAGAGTTCCCACATTTTTTCCCAGATAACCTGGCTGCACTCCATTATCAGCAGTTGGCGGAGCAGATATTTGCCTTGTATTTGACCGATATGCCGGCGGATGCGGTTAGCGCTGCGGTCGCAGAAGCATATGCGCTGCAACATTTTCCAAGCGGGCCTGCGCATGTCGTTTCGCTGGGCGATGATAAAACGGTACTGCTGGAATTATGGCATGGACCAACCGCTGCATTCAAGGATCTCGCCCTGCAGGCATTGCCGCGGTTACTTTTGTTGGCCAAGCGGCAGCTTGGGGTGGCAGAAAAGACGGTTATTCTTGTTGCAACTTCCGGAGATACCGGAAAAGCGGCATTGGAAGGGTTTAAGGATGTCCCCGGTGTGCAGATTATCGTGTTTTACCCGGCCGGTGGCGTCAGTCGGATTCAGGAACTGCAAATGCGTACGACTGGTGGCAGCAATACGCATGTGGTGGGGGTGCGGGGTAATTTTGATGATTGTCAAAATGGAGTAAAGATGATCTTTGCACAGGATCATTCTACGCACTTTTCCTCCGCCAATTCAATCAACTGGGGGCGGTTGCTGCCGCAGATCGTATATTACTTTTATGCTTATGGACAACTGGAAAAGCAGGGAAGAGTAAAGCATGGCCTGCCGATCGATATCTGCGTTCCAACCGGTAATTTTGGCAATATCCTTGCTGCATGGTATGCGGCAAAAATGGGCTTGCCCGTGCGCAGTTTTCTTTGCGCTTCAAACGAGAACAATGTATTGACGGATGCGATCAATGGCGGCTGTTATGATCGCAATCGCCCTTTTTTTCAAACGCCAAGCCCATCGATGGATATTCTGATCTCCAGCAATTTCGAGCGCTTTCTCTACGATGTCAGCGGTCAGGACAATGAATATACCGCAGCAGCTTTTCAAGAGATGCGTAGATCGGGGAGTTTTACCATTCCGGCTTCGCTGCGTATGGTCTGGCAGGGACGAATGCTTGCCGGTTTTGCAACGGCAGAGGCTGCTTTTGCCGCTATTCGTCATGTTTTTGCCACATATGGCTATCTGCTTGACCCGCATACTGCTTATGGTTATGCGGTTGCAGAACAGTTTCGCCATGAACTGGGGGACGCAACGCCGCTGCTGCTTGCCTCTACTGCCAGCCCGTTTAAGTTTCCGCAAGCCGTGCTGTCCGCACTGGGGGTGGAGACAGCTGGCGTAATGGAGACGGCATTGCCGGGGCTGTTGTCGGAAAAGAGTGGCTGGCGTATTCCAGTGAGTTTGGATGGTTTGGATGAATTGCCGTTGCGTCATGATCTCGTTGTGGACGCGCAGCAGATGGCCGCTGTCGTTCAATCTGTGCTTTCGTAAAAGCAAGGTAGACAAGTTTAAGGTGCGCAACAGCGAAAAGCAGATACATTTTCTCTGCCGCCTATCTTTGCGCAATGCTGATTTGGAACCCCTGTTTTGAATTAAATTAACTTTGTAGCGATAAAAAACAGCGGTGGAAAAATCCACCGCTGTTTTTATTCTGCCAAGTTGCAGCCTGGCTTACTACAGCACCACTATTTCATGAAGTTTTCAACATCTTCTGCGCGCTTCGGTACATGCGCGGAAAGATTTTGGATGCCTGCGGATGTTACAACGACATTATCTTCGATGCGAACGCCCATGCCCCATTCTGCGATATACAGACCTGGTTCAACGGTATGTACGCAATTTTCGGTGATCATCTTATCCGCATCGCGCAGGTCATGCAGATCAAGACCGATGGGATGACCAGAACCGTGAAAATAGTATTTCGCCACATCGCGGTCGTCTGAAATCAGGCCAAGCGCTTTGAGGGCCTGCGCATAATGTTTTTTGATCGCATCGTTGACGACATCTTCGCTGATTCCAACACGGATGGTGCCAAGCGCAATATCAAGCGCCTCGTATACGATATCGTAGACCTGCCGCTGTTTCGGCGTAAATTTGCCATTAATGGGTACCGTGCGTGTGATATCCGAAACATACCAGTTATGCATGGCGCCCACATCCATCAATACCATGTCGCCGTCTTGGCACTGATAATTGGCATCATTATAATGCAAAATGGTGGCATTCTTGGCTGCTGCGATGACAGAACGGAAACGCGGTGCGCTACCTTGCATATGCAGGTAATGGCTGTAATGTGCCTTAATCTGATATTCCCAGATGCCGGGCTGCATCAGCTTCATCACATGCTGCACCGCTTCGCCTGCCAGATTGACCGCTTTGGCAGTCATTTCAATCTCTTCCGGTGATTTTGGGTTACGAAGCTCGATCATGATGGGCAACGAATTCAAAATACGCAGCGAAGGGTAGCGGCGGGCGATACGGTGTGCAAAAGCCTGGGCTACGGTGTCTGGCTCATGCATTTCTGCAATGTTTGTGAAAAGATAAACGTTTTCACACACAGCAGGCGAGAATACCTTTTTGGCAAATTCACCTTCAAACTGATAAGCATAAAGGACTTGGTCGATGCCGGAAAGCACTTGCGCCTCTTCCACGCGCAACATACGCGCCTGCCATTTTTCATAATGCTCATCTACCGGTGAAATGAACAGCTGTGCGATACGCTGCGAACCATTCTTCCAGAGAATAAGCTGGAAGCCGTCACGGTCGATGCCGGTGAGATAATAAAAATTGCGCTCGACGGAAAATGGATAGGCCAGCTGATCATTTGTATCGCGCCGGAAGTGACCTGAGAAAAATACCGCAATCGAACGGTCGGCCATACGGTCGAAGAAGCGGGCACGATTTTGGGCAAAAAATGCAGCGTTCATTCTGTTCCCTCTTTTCTTTTGGTCTTATGATGCGATGCCTTACAGGACGCAGGAAACAAAATGTCCCGTGCTGCGCTCTGTGAGTGGAATGCTTTCTCCTGTGCACTTTTCACTGGCATAAGGACAGCGAGGTGCGAATCGGCAACCGGGTTTGGGGTTGATCGGGCTGGTGATTTCCCCGCGGATCAATTGCCGCTTTTTACGGTCGTGGCGTAGTTGTGGTACTGGGATAGCGGAAAGCAGCGCCTGAGAATAGGGGTGCATTGGTTGCTCAAAAAGTTCATCCGTCGGCGCAATCTCTACACATTGTCCCATGTACATGACCATCACTTGGCTGGAAATATGTTTGACGACACTCATATCATGTGTGATAAACAGATAGGTAAGGTCGCGTTCTTCCTGTAGATCCATCATCAAATTCAGAATCTGTGCCTGGATGGAGACATCCAATGCGGATACCGGCTCGTCACAAACAATGAATTTTGGATCCAACGCCAGCGCCCGCGCTACACCAATGCGCTGACGCCGTCCTCCATCCAGCTCATGGGGATAGGCGTTGATAAAACGTTCCGACAAACCGACCGTCTGCATCAATTCGACAACACGCTCTTCAATTTCTTTGCGGTTTTTCAACAGTTTATTGGTGCGGATTGGATCGGCGATGATTTCACTGACCGAAAGACGTGGATTAAGGGAAGCGAAAGGATCCTGAAAGATGATCTGCAGCTTGCGCCGCATGGCATCCATCTGTTGGATGTTATATTTGAGGATATTGTCTCCCTCGAACAGAACTTCTCCATCTGTTGCCTCGATCAGGCGCAAAATGACACGACCAAGTGTGGATTTTCCGCAACCGGATTCACCAACAACGCCCAGCGTATGTCCCTTGGGGATGGAAATGTTGATATCATCCACCGCATGCAGGTTGCCACGGGGGGTTTTGAAATACTTTTTCAGACCTTTTGTCTCTAAAATTGGCATTTCCATGTCTTATTTGTCCTCCTGCGATCCCCGGTTGCCTGCAGCATCTGCAAATAAATGGCAACAGATGCCCTGTGTGCCGTTTTTGATGAACGGCGGCTCCTGCTGCTGGCAGATTGCCGTAGCATGCGGACAACGGGTATGGAATTTGCAACCGCTGGGCAGATTGGTCGGATCCGGCATCATTCCTTCGATCGGATGCAGACGTCTTTCTTTCTTGCTGAGATCAGGTATGGAACCGAAAAGTCCGGTCGTATAGGGGTGATGATCCTTTCCTTCAAAGATATCCTCTGCAGTGCCTATTTCAATGATCTCTCCGGCATACATGATCGCGACTTGATCGCAGGTCTCCGCTACTACGCCAAGGTCATGCGTGATCAGGATGGTTGCCGTATCCAGCTTTTCTTTTAATTCCTGCATCAGATCAAGTACCTGTGCCTGAATGGTAACATCCAATGCTGTGGTCGGTTCATCCGCCAGCAGCAGCTTGGGCTGGCAGGCGAGCGCAATGGCGATAACGATGCGCTGGCGCATTCCGCCTGAAAACTGATGCGGATATTCGATCTTGCGTTCGACAGGCAGGCCAACCAGTTGGAATATTTCGTCCACCTTTTTATCAATATCTTCTTTGGAAAGATTCTTCTGGTGCAGCTCCAAAACTTCTGCAACCTGCTCGCCAACACGACGGATCGGGTTCAGGCTTGTCATCGGGTCCTGAAAGATCATGGAAACCAGACTGCCGCGCAGCACACGCATGTCTGCATCAGATGCCTGGGTAATATCGTAGCCGTCCAGGGTGATTTGGCCTTTTTCAATTATGCCAATTCGTTCCGGCAGCAAACGCATAATGGAAAGTGCTGTCGTGGTTTTTCCTGCGCCCGTCTCGCCGACCAAGCCCAGAGTTTGTCCGCTATCCAGAGTCAAGTCCAAACCGTTGACCGCATAGACTTTTGCTTCATCGCCACGATAAGTGACGTGTAAATCTTTAATTTCCAAAAGATGCGACATTTTGTTTTCCCCTTTCTTTGCTAATTCCGCAATTTTGGATCGAGAGCATCCCGCAAACCGTCACCGATCAAATTGAACGCCATAACAGCCAGGACGATAGCGATGCCAGGGAAAACAATGAGGTAAGGATCATAACGCATGAATTCTTTGGCTTCAGAAAGCATAGACCCCCATTCCGGAATAGACGAAGGTAACCCTAAGCCGACGAAACTGAGGGAAGAGATCATCAGAATGGTAGAAGCCATGGAAAGCGTGGCCTGTACGATGATTGGGCCGATCGAATTGGGGAGGATATGGTAAGAGATAATCTTCACATTATGGCAACCATATGCCTTTGCCGCTTCAATGAATTCCTGCCCCTTTACCGTTAGGATAGACGAGCGGACGATGCGCGCAAAACGTGGTGTAGCCGAAACACTGAGCGCAATCATCAGATTAATCATGCCGTTGCCCAGGGCAGCCACGATTGAGATTGCGAGCAGGATGGAGGGGATAGCCAAAAAAACATCCATGATGCGCATCAGAATATTATCGACCTTTCCGCCATAATACCCCGCAGTTGCACCAATGATGGATCCGCAGGTCAATGAGGCCAAAATCGTGACCGTACCGACCAATAAGGAGATCCTGCCGCCAAACAATACACGCGCGAACACATCACGTCCATAGTGGTCCGTACCAAAGATATGCTCTGAATTGGGCGGTGTTAAGCGGATCTGCATGTTTTGCGTGATCGCATCGGCATCATAGTCCACGAATAATTCAGCACCCAGAGCAAGGACCACCAAAACGATAAACAGAAACAGGCCGAACACAGCCAGCTTATTTTTGACATATCGTTTTACAATCGCCTTGAATTGACTGTTTTTCTTTACTTGATTGGAAGCTGAAACTGTCGCTGTATTTGCGTTTCCCATATTCATCACCTCGACACCTTTACATATTGTGATTTGATGCGCGGATCGATATATGAGTAAAGGATATCGATCAACAAATTGATCATGCTGATGGCAAATGCTACAAACATGACAGAAGCCATTACCATTGGAATGTCTTTTTGCCGAACGGAGGTGATCATTAATGTACCCATTCCGGGAATGGAAAAAACGGTTTCGCAGATCATCGCGCCGCCCATCTGCAACCCGAAATTAATACCGATAATCGTAATTACCGGTAGGAGCGCATTTCGCAGAGCATGCCGCCGGATGATCAGCCCCTCGCTAGCACCTTTGGCACGGCGGTACGAATATAATCCTCGCGGATTACCTCCAGCATGGTTGAGCGTGTCATGCGGATCATCACCGCCATGCTGCCGATTGCCAATGTGACTGAAGGGAGGATGAACCCTGTCCAGGATGTGATGCCAATCGCAGGGAACCAGTTGAGTTTTAGGGAGAAAACAAGCAAAAGCATCAGGCCCAGCCAGAAAGCAGGAATAGAGGTCATGATCAGAGCGACGGCCAGGCTCATTGTATCGAAAATGGAATATTGTTTGGTTGCGGAAATGATCCCGATAGGGATACCGATCACCACGGATAGGCCGATCCCAAAAAAGGCAAGAGCAAAAGTATTGGGCAGGCGAGTCATAATCTCATCCAGTACCGGCAGACCGGTACGATAAGATTCGCCAAAATCGCCTTGGACGGCATCGCCAATATATTTAACAAAGCGAACAATGAAATTTTCGTTTAATCCCATCTCTTCGCGCAGTTCTTCGATGGCTTCAAGCGAAGCGTTTTCACCTAAGATCATTTGCGCTGGATCACCTGGGGTTAAGGCAAGGATCGTAAAAATGATGAAAGAGATGCCCAGGATTACCGGAATCATCATTAAAATACGTTTGCCAATGAATTTTAGCATACGAACCTCCTATGGAAAAGAGGGAGTATCGGGGATACTCCCTCTTCTATTCATTCGTTATTCAGGCTTTTATTCCCAATAGTAATTATAAACATACTGCATTTGGGAGGTATTAGCCGTAACGCCCTTGAGATTCGCCCGGCAGGCAACGCCATTCATCGCGCTCAGGATCGGTACCATGACCGCTTCATCCCGCATCAGGTCGCAGGCGTCCTGATAGGCCTGGATACGTTCTGCATCATCGGAAGAATAGCGACCAATGTCCAGATATCCATCCAGTTCTTCATTGCTGACCATGACAAAATTATTGCCGCCGCCGAGATAATCGCTATGATATCTCATGTACATGATGAAGTCCGCATCCGGATAAAGCGCGGTATAGCTATTGACGCAGATTTCATAATCGCAGTTTGTATATACATCAGCCAGGAAAGCGGTGCGTTCCATCAGTTCCAGTTCAACAGTGATCCCGATCTGACGCAGCTGCTCAATCACGATCTCAGCAACTTTTGCATATACGCCGGATTCCATTGTACGCAAGGTAACGGTCAGACCATCTGCATATCCGGCTTCAGCCAGCAGTTCTTTAGCCAATTCCGGGTCGTATTCTGCACCGGTAAAGCCTTCTGGGCAGCCGAAGCAAGTGGAAGGGATGGGGCTGAGGCATTCGATGCCGGCGCCTTCCAGTGCGCCAAGCACACAAGCTTCACGATCGATCGCATGTGCAACCGCCTGACGTAATAAGGTATTATCGGCAAAGATACCGTCTGTATTATTGAATGCAACAAAATAGAAGGAGCTGGAAGCAACTTCATCATAGAAAAGGTCCGGATTATTGATGATGTTTTCACGGTCAGCGGCCTGCGTGCTGACGATCATATCAACATCACCGGTTTCCAGTGCGATCAGCGCTGCGGAACTGTCGGAAACGAGCTGATAGGTCAATGTTTTAATCGAAGCTGGTTCACGCCAGTAATTTTCGTTGGCCGTGTAGACGATATTGGAACCACTTGCCCAGCTTTCAAACTTATAGGGACTGGTGCCGATCGGATTACGGGCAAAACCGTCTGGATCTGCTTCGACTGCGGCCTTGGAAACGATGCTGCAGTTGACATTCGCCAGGCAGCCTTCAATCGGGCCGTAAGGATACTTCAATGTCAGTTTGACATGCGTATCATCCACTTTTTCCATTTTTTCCATGGCGGCAGTAATACGGCTGTGCTGGGGGAAGCAATCGCACGTTCAAAAGAAAAAACGACGTCATCTGCCGTCATCGGATCACCATTATGGAAAACAACGTCTTCCCGAAGCTTGAATGTAATTTCGGTGTTGTCTTCGCTGTATTCCCAGGATTCTGCGAGTGCAGGAACCAGAGAACCATCTGCTTCCTGGCGAATTAAACCATCGTACAGATTGCACTGGATGCTGAAAGTGTTGAGGTCATTGGCGTCTGCACTGTCCAGAGAAGTGGGCTCACCGGTGATGGCCAGAATTACACTATCTTTTGTTTCACCAGAAGCCGGGTCATCATTAGAAGAGCAGCCAGCTGCTACGATAACTAGCGCCAGTAGCAACACAGTGACGAGTAATAATTTTGACGATTTCATTTCTGTAAGACTCCTTTCGTGTAAGTTGCTAGAGCTATTTACTGATGTCTTTATGATCCGAAACCGGATCGTCCCCCCTTTCTTAGAATAGATGCAACATTATAAAATTAAAATTTACACTTCGCAGACAATAAAAAAGTTGGCTCAATAATTGCTGAAACCATTGTCGCTATTTGGCACAAAACAAATAATACCGTTTTCTGAGTTCGGTGCCAATGTTTCATAAAAAATTATTAAATGAGTTCAGTTAAGCAAAAGCTACAAAAAAATATTATTGTAGAATTTATAGCTGAGTGTGGTTAAATATTAATTCTACAAATAATATAATTTGTAAAATTAATACTTTGGCCTGCTGGGAATAATTTATGGTTTCTTTTATAAGTAAATATTTCCTGAATATCTGTGAACTGCATAATCTTATCATGACTTTTTATTTTATATATAGTAATAACTGAAAACAACACGGAGGAAATAATATTATTTTTTTAGGATATTTTTCCATATTAGCTAATAATTGTATTGTGCGAAGGGAATGATGAAAAAATTAAGAAATTTTACAAAAACAATATTCTCTGCTTGCCATCGGAAAAGAGGCGTGCTATAATGAGCACGCCAATAATTTTTTAGGAGGTCTCACATGAACGGCAAAGTGAAATGGTTCAATGCTGAAAAGGGGTTTGGCTTTATTGAAAGAGAAGGCGGCGAGGATGTTTTCGTTCATTTCTCTGCGATCCAGGGCGAGGGCTTCAAAACGCTGGATGAAGGCCAGAATGTGGAATTTGACATCGTGGAAGGTCCGCGTGGCCCGCAGGCCGCTAACGTGGTGAAGCTGTAAGACCCCATTTGCCGCCATAATATAGATAACAGTATTATCACAATTTGAAATTTGGATAAGGTTTATCGTATTATAGCAAGCAAACGCCGGCATGTATGCTGTTTTCGCTTAGCGAAAGCTGGCAAGTGACCGAAAAAGGATGCTGTATTCTACAGCATCCTTTTTATTTTT